>JANTFM010000004.1 GCA_024763475.1 Acidobacteriota bacterium
TCGCCGGGCCCAGGCCCGGGTGCTCGGCGTGAGCTCTTCGACCGAAGGCCGCGCAGGAAAGACCGTGGCGCTCTTCTTCCTTGGGCTGCTCTTGGGTCTGCTGCCGTGCGGACTCTCCTTTGCAGCGTTCGCCCGCGCGCTGGGCGCTGGTGGTCCCATCGAGGGTGGGCTGATGACCCTCGTGTTCGGCCTGGGAACGCTGCCGAGCCTCCTGCTGGTTGGACTGACGGCGTCCCGCCTCGCGGCGCGCTACCGCCGCGCTTCCGATCTCGTCGCCGGCATGCTCATGATCGGAATGGCGGTCGCGCTGGTGCTCGGGCTGCTGGAATAGGGTCCAGCCCCCGATCTCGGAGTCGGAGCCCGCACCACAATAACGTGCCGTGATTGCATCCCATCTTCGGGCCATCTTTGTTCAGGGCTCAGTTGCGAAATCCTCGACGTCGCTCTGCGACGCCTCCGGTTTCGCTCGATCGTTCGAAGCAAGTCTGCCCCAAACCTGGGCGCGAAACTCAGGAAACCATTCTGGCGCGAACCCTAAGGGTGCCGACCTTCATTGCTGCAACTGGAGATCTTGTTGCGACAACGGAGGCTGATACCTTCTTGAGGCTGGCACCTTTCTCCAATACCGGAGGCTGGCACCTCTGCCCCACCGCTACCGACCCGCGAATCCGTAGCCGATGAGGACGCCAGTAAGCGAGACAGCGCCTGGCCTGCCGCAGCTGGGCCACGAGCTGCACTGTGTTGCGCCTCACAAGCGATATCATGGTGGCATGGTTGAACACCCTCATGAGATCCCCGCCGCCCCCACTAGCCCCATGGACGGTTCGATGATGACTTTCGGTCCGGTGCCGTCGCGCAGGCTTGGGCAGAGCCTGGGGATCAACAACATTCCGCCGAAGATCTGCTCCTACGCTTGCGTCTACTGCCAGTTGGGACGGACGCCTCATATGTCGATCGAGCGGACGGCCTTCTATCCGCCGACAGCTGTGATCGAGCGAGTCGGGGCTCGCATCGACGAAGTCAGGGCGGCCGGTGAGCCCCTCGACTATCTCTGTTTCGTTCCTGACGGGGAACCGACTCTCGATATCAACCTGGGGCGCGCGATCGAGTTGCTGCAGCCTTTGGGGGTTGACATCGGCGTCATCAGCAACGCTTCGCTGATGTGGCGGGAAGATGTTCGGGACGATCTCATGGGGGCGAGCTGGGTCTCCCTCAAGGTGGATGCTGTCAACAAGGCCGCCTGGCGTCGGATCGACCGTCCTCACGCTAAGCTCGAGCTGGAGTTGATCCTCAAGGGGATCCTTGCATTCGCCGAGTCTTATGAAGGGCGTCTGGTGACCGAGACCATGCTGGTCGACGGTCTCAACGATCGAGCTGAGTCGCTAGAGGAAACTGCACAGTTCCTGGAGCAGCTCCAGCCGGAGATTGCCTACCTTTCACTTCCTCTTCGGCCACCTGCGGAGCCGGAGGTCGCTGTGCCAGACGCCGCCGGTATTGCTCGTGCGTGGAAGATCCTGTCCGACAGGCTGGAACGGGTTGAGTTTCTTGGCGTCGCAGAGGGCGATGCTTTCTTCTCGACCGGTCGCGTCGAAGAGGATCTCCTGAGCATCACTTCGGTACATCCCATGCGCTTGGGATCGGTGCAGGCCTTGCTGGACAGTGCCGGAGCGCCTTGGTCGGTCGTGCAGGCTCTCCTGGAAGAAGGGAAGCTGGTCCAAAGCGAGTATGGGGGCGATTCCTTCCTCCTCAGAAGATTGCCTCGAAGACCGAAGCGAGGCTCCGGCTCATCCTCTTGACATACACGGTGATGAGCATATGCTCGGAACAGTAATTCTGAGGAATGGAGCCCACTGTGGGTCGAAAGATGGCAACCATGAGTGCCGCGATGAAGATCGAGCTCACCACTTGCGGCGGTTATCGGTGCTGGGCGGGAGTCAGGAGTCTTCCTCCCGCAGGGAAAGGTGAGAAAGCGTTGTCACACGATCCGGATGCCGAGTCTGTGTTCGTCTGCTGGACTCATCCGACTCCCGAGAGAATCCTCGGTGTCCACAGACAGCTGCGGTCCCGGAAGTGCTCCATGGCGCGAGATCACGGTGCCTCACAGGCCTCCGAGTCGCTCTGTCTTGTCTCGGAGCGGTCATGAGCGTTGGAGTGGGAGGCTAGTGCCGCTGGAAAGGGGATGACCTGTGAAGATCAGTGATGGGCTGCAGCTGGGCAGACTGTGGTTGAAGAACCGTTTTGTCATGGCTCCGATCAAGACTGCCGTGAATCACCTCGGGGGAGTGGTCAGCAAAGAAGCCGAGGCATTCTACGAGCGCATTGCCCAGGGTGGATGCGCGTTGATCGTCTTGGAGCCCGCGGCTGTCTCACCCTCTGGGGTCGAGCACCCCAAACAGTTGCGGCTTCACAACGACGAACACGTCGAGGAGTTGAGAAAGCTGGTTGATACGATTCACCGGGGCGCTTCGCTGGCGGTCATCCATCTCAACCATGCGGGACGGGCCGCAAATCCCAAGGTCATCGGGGCTTCGCCTCTCGCGCCGTCGGCAATGGTCTGTCCGACGACCGGTGCCGAGGCCGCGATGTTGTCTGGCGAGGAGATCGAGAACATCATCGAAGACTTCGGCAGGGCCGCAGAAAGGGCTGTCGAGGCTGGGGCGGATGCTCTCGAGCTTCAGTGCGGACACGGCTACCTTGTCAGCCAGTTTCTTTCCGAGCGCACCAATCACCGGAAGGACCGCTGGGGGGAGCGTCTGGTGTTCGCTGCGCAGGTTCTGGACCGCGTGATGAGGGCTGCCCATGGGGTGCCCGTAATCGTACGTATCTCGGGTCACGAGTTCATCGAAGGTGGCTTGGATCCAGAGAAGCAGGCCGAGTTTCTTGCATCTCTCGAAGAGGGTGGGATCGCGGCCCTTCATGTTGGTTTCGGCAACTCCTGTGACAGTCCTGCCTGGTACTTCGGCCACATGACCCTGCCGGAAGGACCGCAGATCGACGTGCTGAGACGCGTGCGATCCGAGACAGTTCTTCCGCTGATTGTCGCGGGAAGAATGGGCTATCCCGACAGAATTCGAGAGCTCCTCGGAAAGGGTCAGGCGGACATGATCGGCTTGGCTCGCCCCTTGATTGCAGACCCCGATTTTCCCAACAAGATGATACGTGGGGAAGAGGACTCCATTCTGCTTTGCGGTGCGTGCCTGCAGTCCTGCCTGGGCAAAGTGAAACGTGGGGATCCCATCGCCTGCATGGCCAATCCATGGACAACGGAGCCTCTCCTCGGGTCTACAGATGCGCCGAAGACGGTGATGGTTGTCGGAGCGGGTCCCGCTGGCCTCGCGACTGCCATCACGGCATCTAAGCGGGGTCACGCCGTATCGCTGTACGAGCGGAAAGAGAGCCTCGGCGGGCAGTTTGCCTTTGCGGTTCGGCCGCAGAGCAAGACCACCATGTCCCGCATGCTCGAGGGGATGCTGGGCCGCTTGCGGCGGTCAGAAGTTGTGGTTCACAAGGGGGTGACGGTTTCAGCATCATTGATCAAGAGGGAGGCGCCGGATGTCGTCGTTGTTGCGACAGGAGCCCATCAGAGCCACCCGGAGATCAAGGGTCTTTCCTCGCAGTATGTGATCACTTCTTTCGCTTTCTTCGAAGGGAGTCGGGGAACCAAGGGAGACCGTATCCTTGTCCTTGGCGCCGGGATGGTCGGGCTCGAGGTGGCCGAGTTGCTGTTGGCAAAAGGAAAGACGGTCGTCGCGTGTCGCCGTGCCGAGACGATTGGAGCTGACATGGACCCGATCTCAAGAAATATGATGCTTCAGCGCATCGGGAATCATCCGGGCCTGACACTGATGCCGCGAACCACTTTGACCGCGTTCACGGATCGCGGTGTCGAAGCTGTTCAGGGCGGCGAGAAAATCATGTTGGATTCCTTTGACACAATAATTCTGTGCTCCGGGATGGAACCCGAGACCTCTGTGGTCGACCATCTTCAAGGCTTCTCCGGGGAGCTTCTCGTTATCGGCGACGCCGAGACGCCCTCGAACATCGACCATGCCTTCGGCCAAGGTGTTGCTATTGGAAACCGACTATAGGCGCACCGGTTGTCGTGACGATCGTGAACGGGGCTGCTGACCCCAACTTCCAAGTGCAAAGACAGCGGTGGGCATCGCCACATCGGCGAACGGGGCATACACCCTTTCCCGCGCGAAGGAGCTCACATCGATCGTCGGTACTGACCCCCGATTCCGTAGAGCGCTTCGCTCAGCTGGCCTAGGGTGCAGACTTTGCCGGCGTCCATCAGGGCTTCGAAGATGTTGCCGCTCGAGAGGGCGGTTTCTCGCAGGGCGGCAAGAGCCGCTGTGGCGCGGCCCTCGAAGCGGGCGTGGAGCTGTTCGACCTGCGCGACCTGGGACTCGCGTTCTTCTTCGGTGGAGCGGATGAGCTCGGTCTCGACGACACCCTCGTCCGCATTGGGGTTGAGGAAGGTATTCACACCCATGATGGGCAGCTCGCCGGAGTGCTTGAGCATCTCGTAGTGCATGCTTTCGTCCTGGATCTTGCTGCGCTGATACATCGTCTCCATTGCGCCGAGCACGCCGCCGCGATCGCTGAGGCGCACGAACTCGTCGAGGATCGCCTCCTCGACCAGCTCGGTCATCTGCTCGGCGATGAAGGCGCCCTGGAGCGGGTTCTCGTTCATCGCCCATCCTAGCTCGCGGTTGATGATCATCTGGACGGCGAGGGCGCGGCGCACGGACGCCTCGGTGGGCGTCGTGATGGCTTCGTCGTAGGCGTTGGTGTGCAGGCTGTTGCAGTTGTCGCAGATCGCGTAGAGCGCCTGCAGGGTCGTGCGGATGTCGTTGAAGTCGATCTCCTGGGCGTGCAGCGAGCGTCCCGAGGTCTGGATATGATACTTGAGCTTCTGGGAGCGTTCGTCGGCGCCGTAGAGGTCGCGCATGGCGACCGACCAGATGCGTCGCGCGACACGGCCGACGACCGAATACTCCATGTCCAGCCCGTTCGAGAAGAAGAACGACAGGTTCGGCGCGAAGAGGTTCACGTCCATTCCGCGGGCCTTGTAGTACTCGACGAAGGTGAAGCCGTTGGACAGCGTGAAGGCGAGCTGCGAAATTGGATTCGCCCCAGCCTCCGCGATGTGGTAGCCCGAGATGGATACGGAGTAGAAGTTGCGCACCTTGTTGTCGATGAAGTACTGCTGGATGTCCCCCATCATCTTCAGTGCGAACTCGGTACTGAAGATGCAGGTGTTCTGGGCCTGGTCCTCCTTGAGGATGTCAGCCTGGATCGTGCCGCGCACCGTACTCAGTGCCTGCGCCTTGAGTTCCGCGTACTCCTCGGCTGGAACGAGCTCATCTCCCGTGACGCCCAGCAGGCCGAGACCGAAGCCGTCGTGGCCTTCCGGAAGCTCCACGCGGTACTCCGGCTGCTGGCCGCCGCACAGCGCTTTGATCTTCTGCTGCGCCTCGTCCCAGCGACCGGTCTCCTTCAGGCGCTTCTCGACGAGCTGGTCGACCGCGGTGTTGAGGAAGAAGGCCAGCATCATCGGTGCCGGACCGTTGATCGTCATCGAGACCGAGGTCTTCGGCGAGCAGAGATCGAAGCCGGAGTAGAGGCGTTTCGCGTCATCGAGTGAGCAGACGGAGACGCCCGAGTTGCCGACCTTGCCGTAGATGTCGGGACGCCGGACGGGATCGTCGCCATAGAGTGTGACCGAGTCGAAGGCTGTTGAGAGCCTCGCGGCAGGCTGTCCCTTGGAGACGTAGTGGAAGCGGCGATTCGTGCGTTCGGCGGTGCCTTCGCCGGCGAACATCCGCGTCGGGTCCTCTCCCGTGCGCTTGAAGGGGAACACGCCCGCGGTGAAGGGGAACGCTCCCGGGAGGTTTTCGAGTCCGAGGAAGCGGGTCAGGGAGCCCCAGTCCGTCGCGCTGGGCAGGGACACCTTCGGGACGCGGGTTCCGGAGAGGGTTGTGCTGCTGGCCGGGACGCGGATCTCCTTGCCGCGCACATGATAGACGAACTCATCGGCGGCATAGGTCGTTTTCGTCTCGTTCCAGGTCGCGAGCTGCTTGCGCAGGCCCCGGTCCAGGTCGGCAAGGACCTCGTGGTAGCGCTGGCGCAGAATCAGCACCCCTTCGCCGAGTCCCCGCTCCGTGAGCTGCTCGCTGCGGTAGTCCGAATCCACTGCGGGAACGTCGTCGCCGAGTTCCCTCAGCGCGCGGGCCAGTCCCTCGGCGCGTGCGGCCAGCTCCGCCTGGCTCTCGTTGCGGCGCTTGTAGGCGCGCACGGTCTCGGCGATCTCCGCCAGGTAGCGTGTGCGCTCGGCCGGAACCACCGTCGGGACGTCCTCGATTCGCTCCGGCGCCTCGCTTGGCTTCCACTCGCGGTGTCCCCGGGCGCTGATCTGCTCCATCAGCCATTCGAAGAGGCAATCGACGCCGGCATCGCCGAAGCGGCTCGCTGCACTGAGGAAAACCGGCATGTCTTCGAGCGAGCGGTCGAAGAGCTTGTGATTGCGTTGGTACTGCTTCCGCACGTCACGCAGCGCGTCTTCCGCGCCGCGCTTGTCGGCCTTGTTGATCACCACGGCATCCGCGAAGTCGAGCATGTCGATTTTCTCGAGCTGGGAAGGCGCACCGAATTCCGGTGTCATCACGTAGAGCGAGACATCACAAAGATCGACGACCTCGGAGTCACTCTGACCGATTCCAGCCGTCTCGAGGATGATCACGCCGTATCCCGCGGCACGCAGGACGAGCAGCGCGTCCCGCACGGCGGCCGCGGTGGACATGTGCGCCCGCCGGGTCGCCATCGATCGCATGTAGACGCGCTCCCCGCGGACGGCGTTCATGCGGATCCGGTCGCCTAGGAGGGCACCGCCGGTGCGGCGACTGGTCGGGTCGACGGAGAGGATCGCGGCGTTGCGTTCGGGGAAGTTGTTCAGGATCCGCCGCACGAGCTCATCTGTAAGGGAGGACTTGCCGGCACCGCCGGTGCCGGTGATGCCAATGATCTGCGGCGAGTCGTCACCGAGGGATTCCTCGAGCTCCTGGACCAGCGCGGAGAGCTGCGCGTCGGTGCCGGCGCCGTGCGTCTTCTCGATCAGCGTAATCGCCGAAGCGACCGCGTGGGGCTCGCGCTGGAAGAGGGCTTCCGGGAGGGACTCCCCCACGCCGATCCGCGAGTAGTCCGCACGCGTCATCATGTCCTGGATCATGCCGACCAGGCCCATGTGCCGACCATCCTCGACGGAGTAGATGCGCTCGATGCCCGCGGCGTGCAACTCACTGATCTCGGCATCGGTGATCGTCCCGCCGCCGCCCCCGAAGACCTTGATATGGGAGCATCCCCGCTCGGCGAGGAGGTCGACCATGTAACGGAAGAACTCCATGTGGCCGCCCTGGTATGAGGACACGGCGATGCCGTGAGCATCCTCCTGGATGGCCGCCTCGACGATGTCCATCACGGAACGGTTGTGGCCGAGATGAATCACTTCCGCACCCTCCTGCTGGAGGATCCGGCGCATGATGTTGATTGCGGCGTCGTGGCCGTCAAAGAGCGAGGCTGCGGTGACGAAGCGCAGCTTGTTCGAGGTGGTGAAGCTGCTGTCCTCGCGGAGGGTCTTCTTGTCAGTTCCCGGCATCGTCTAGACTCCCTGTGCGGAGCATTTCTTTCTTGCTGCGGATACGTTCGAGGTAGGTCGTGAGGTCAACCTCGAGCTGCTCGAGGTCGCGCATGCGCTGCCCGAGCCGTCCGATATGTTCGACGAGCATGTGCTCGAGTTCGTCCAACATCCCGGGGGTGTTTCCACGGTCGAAGGATTGATTCAGGGCCGCTATTTCGCCGAGCGTCAGCCCAAACTTCTTCAGCCGGGCGATGAAGCGGAGCCTCTCCAAGGCGTCCGGGCCGTAACGCCGCCGCCGGCCACGACCCCGCTCGAGATGCGAAATCAGGCCTCGCTCCTCGTAATATCTTATTGTCCTGGCACTTACGTTGGCCTCGCTAGCGAGACTGGCAATGTCGTAGACTGCATCATCAGGATTCATAAGAAAAATCCTACGAAGGAAGCCAGTTTACGTCAACTGTTATTCCGCTGGCCAGGCCAGTAAGTCCGGGAGGTGTTCCATGAAGCCGTTCAGCGTCCTGCTCAGTCTGATCATCGCCGTAGCTCTTTCGCTTCCTGTGTTTGGACAGACGGAAAACGATCTCGCTTCGAAAGTCGTTGCGCTCGAGGCGCAGCTGGAAAGCGCATCCTTCGCCATCGATCGCCTGAACAAGAAGGTCGACGATCTGCTCTGGTTCGAGCGGGTTGGCGAGGTGGCCGAGATCGACAAGGTTTACATCCCCACGACCCCCAACCCGCGGGCCGAAGAGACCTACGGCATCACGAACGATCGGCATCCGATCAAGATCTGGTGCTATGTGTTCGTCCCTCGTGCCCTCGATCGCAGCAAGAAACACTCGCTGATCGTGCTGCCCCACGGTGGCGTTCACGGCGACTTCGGCACCTACTACACCCATGTCGTGCGCGAGCTGATCGGGGAGGGCTACGTGGTCCTTGCGCCGGAGTACCGTGGATCGACGGGTTACGGCAAGGAGTACTACGAGGCGATCGACTACGGCGGGCTTGAGGTCAGCGATGTTGTTGCCGCGCGGGACTGGGCGGTGGAGAGCCTGGGCCTGATCGACGAGACGCGGGTCGGTATCGTCGGGTGGAGCCATGGTGGGCTCATCGCATTGATGAGCGTCTTCGATCATCCCGACAAGTTCCAGGTGGCCTATGCCGGCGTTCCCGTCTCGGATCTCGTCGCGCGCATGGGTTACATGACCGATGACTACCGTGGCCTCTACTCAGCCGACTACCACATCGGGAAAACGGCCTACGAGGACACCGAGGCGTACCGCCGCCGATCCCCGGCCTGGAATGCCCACAAGCTGCAGACGCCGCTCCTGATTCATACCAACACGAACGATCGGGACGTCAACGTCCTCGAGGTCGAGCACCTGATCCAGAGTCTCAAGGCCGAGGGCAAGGACTTCGAGTACAAGATCTACCAGGACAGGCCCGGGGGGCACAGCTTTAATCGCCTCGACACGCCCTTCGCGAAGGAAAACCGTAAAGAGATCTACGCCTTCCTCAAGAAATTCCTATAAGTCGCTGCCTGGGTTGAGCGTCCAGGGTTCGCGCAGGACGACGTTCCTGGATATTGCGCTCAGAGTCGGGTCAGATTCGGCTCGGGCGACTGAGCGAAACCTGGGCGCGGCAGAGCGACGTCGAGGATTGCGCGAACGAGGCCGGGCTGAAGATGGCGCGGAGATGGAATGCGAGAAGGGGAAGCTATTCTTAACGGGCGAGCGTCACCTCGGTGTAGGCCTGCTCGAAGACCCGTGTGATCTCGTCCTGGAACGCCTTCCGCGAGGAGAAGTCCTGCGGGTCGATCGGCTCTTCAATGCGATACAACACCTCGACGTCGTACGCGTAATCCCACTGCTTCTCGTTGAGCACCCGCTCGGTCCTCTGCGTGGAGAGGATCTGAATCGGCAGTTTCCGCGAATAGGCGTAGTTGATCATGCCGGTCTTCAGGCGTAGCGGGGCCTCACTGAGATTGCGGGTTCCTTCGGCGTACACGATCAGTCCGTTGAGCGGGCAACGGTCGAACTCGTGATCCAGCCAGGAGAAGAAGGCCTTGATTCCCTGGCGCTTGCCCCGGCGAAAAAACCAGGTCGAGTGGTCGATGCGCGTCGCGAGCCAGGTCAGCGGGAAAACGACGCCCATCCCGGCGCGTGAGAGCGTTGCCCCGTGCCCATCCGTCAGGAACTTGTGCAGGAAGAGATCTGCGAAGCTGCGGTGGGGACAGAGGAACAGGCATCGCCGGTCGCCGAGCACCTCGCCATCGCCGACCTTGGTCAGCGTGACCCGGAAACGCCGCTTCAGCAGGATGGCCCACCGGTAGGTGATCTTCAGGTTCATCGGAACCTGCTGAAAGTAGGTCATCACGACGCTGCGTACCGGATCCACCCAGCCAAGGAGGATGGCATGCCTGATCAAGCCCAGCTTCTTGCTCATCGAGGATGCTCCCTCTCCGGATCACCTTCCCGCCGCCGGAGCGCCGAGTCTGCCACGGAATGTCTGACCTTCGCCATGCTGCGCCCCGTCCTTGCGGAGGCGCAGTATGGGAAGCCCGGGGAATGGACAGGAACTCGGGCGCTTCCTATCCTGCGGGGGAAGACTGGTTCCCTCCTGGAGAACTCCCGTGCAAAATCCTCCGTTTTTCGCCGACGTCCCTTGTATCGAAATGATCGATCCCCTGGCAGAGTGCCTGGGGGCTGCCGTTGGTGGGCATATCACGTACTCCTATGCCGACGCCGTGAGACTGGCGGGCCACTCCTGTCCCACGGTGGCTGGTGCCTACCTCATGACCAAGCTGTCCCTGGATCGGCTCTATGGGTCCGAGACGCCCCTGCGAGGTGGGATTCGCGTTGAGCTGCGAGACGCTGTAGACGCCGGCGTGACCGGTGTGATCGCCAATGTCATCGGTTTGATCACAGGCGCAGCCGGCCCCGGTGGTTTCAAGGGAATCGGGGGTCGTTTCAAACGTGCGGGGCTGTTGGCCTTCGGGGTCAAGCAGGCTCGTTCCGTACGCTTCACCCGCTTGGATACCGGGCAGAGCCTGGGTGCGGAATTCGACGCCTCGATGGTCGCCCCTCATGAATCCCAGCAGTCCTTGCTGAAGGCTATCCTGTCAGGCCAGGCCACGGCGGCGGATACGGCCAGATTCGGGGAGTTGTGGCAGCAGCGGGTAGCCAAGCTGCTGACTTCTCCGGAGCTCTGGCCGCAGATGGTGCGTTTCGGCTGACCCGGACACGAGCACCCGGGCGAACGAGACACCCTTGACGCGAGTGTCCCGGCGGCGCGAGCCGTTCATGAGCCCCTCCGCTTCGACCGCAGCTGCGCGGCTGCAGCCGAAGGGCCCGTGTATTGTCCGGGCCGGTGCAGAGCAGAACAGATTGCGAGTCCAATCAGAAAAACCGAAAGAAATCCCGGTTTCGGCCGATGAGAGCGGCGAGGGCCGGGCGTGTGAACCTGGCTGACCGGAGAGATCCATGAAGATCCGTATTCTCTTTGTCGATGACGAGAAACGCATTCTCGATGGCTTACGCCGCATGCTCCGCCCGATGCGCAAGGAGTGGGAGACCAGTTTCGCCTCCAGCGGAAAGGAAGCGCTCGAGAGGCTGGCCAAGGAGGAATTCGACGTTGTGGTCTCCGATATGCGGATGCCCGGGATGGACGGTGCCGAGCTGTTGGAGACGGTCATGAAGCTCTACCCGCGGACGGTGAGGATCATTCTCTCGGGACACTCTGATATCGAGCTGGTCCTCAAGTCGGTTGGCCCCTCGCACCAGTACCTGACGAAGCCGACCTCACCAGAAGAGCTCCAGGCGACAATCAACAGCGTCTTCGCCCTTAAGAGCATGCTCCTCGATCCCTGCCTCAAGAAGCTCGTTGGCGGCATGGACCATCTGCCCAGCCGTCCCCAGCTCTTCAGCGAGCTGGTCGCTGAGCTGCAGCGCCCGGAGGCCTCGATGACGCGGGTAGGCGAGATCGTCGCCGAGGATGCCGGCATGGCCGCCCAGGTGCTGCGCCTCGTCAACTCGGCGTACTTCGGGCTGCGATCGGAAGTCTCCAGTGTCAGCCGGGCCGTGACCTACCTGGGGCTCTCGACCGTGACCTCACTCGTGCTCAGCACGAGCGTGTTTCAGAGTTCCGGCGACAAGGTGCTGGAGGATGCCGGGCTGTCCAGCATCTGGGATCACTGCCAGAAGACAGCCGCACTCGCTCGAACGATTTGCAGACTCGAGAAGACGCGTGCGGAGATCCAGGACGATGCCTTCGCTGCCGGACTGCTCCATGACACGGGGCAGCTGGTTCTCGCGTCGAACTATCCCGAGCGCTATCGCACGGTGGTCGAAAGGGTCGTCGAGGAGAACGAGCACATCTGCAGGGCTGAGAAGGATGAATTCGGTGCGGATCACGGCGCGATCGGCGCCTACATGCTGAACGTCTGGGGTCTTCCGGCGCCGATCGTGAATGCGACGGCTTTCCACCACCGGCCAGGGGAGAGTGCCGAGAAGAGCTTCGGACCCTTGACTGCGGTGCATGTGGCGGCCTATCTGACCGAGACCTTGAGCGAGGAAGCGAACGCCTTCTGTGGTGCCGAGCTCGATCAAGAGTACATGGAGGGACTCGGGATGATGTCCCGCCTGGACGCATGGAGGGCGGGGCTCGAAGAGGTGTTGGGCGTGCTTGCGGACTAGCTGCGGGCACCTGCTTTTGGTTCGTGGCAGCTCAGATCTACGCTCTCAGATCTACGCTCGGTCAGAGATCGCTCATATCAATGAGCACGGCACCGTCCTCGTCTTCCTCCAACTCACTGATGCCCGGCATGTCCCGCTCCAGTCGGGCCAGGGCGGCATCCCTGGCCTCGATGACCTCTCTCAGCTGCCGGTTCTCCGCCGAGAGCTGGCGGAACTCGAGAAAGTGCTGGATGCCCTGGAGCAGGTCGTGCTCGTTGCAGGGCTTGATGAAGAAACGATGGACGCGGCCCTCGTTGATCGCCCTCACCGCGGCCTCGAGCGTGGCCTGGCCGGAGAGGATCATCCGAATCGTGCTGGGATACTCCTTGGCAGCGATTGCCAGTAGTTCTGAGCCGCTCATCAGGGGCATCTGTTCGTCGCTTACCAGAACATCGATGTCCTCGGTCGCGAGGATCTTGAGCGCCTCTTGTCCCGAGGACGCGGTGAAGACTTCCAGCGAGGATCGCCGCAAGAGGCGCTTGAGGGCCTGGGTAACCCGCGGCTCATCGTCGACGAGGAGTATCGTAGCGGACATGAATCAAGCTCCTGTTGTTGTGGCGAGTTCCGCGTCGTCTTCGCGACGTGCGGCACGCTCCACGCCGAGAACGCGGATGGGTTCCTGAACGCCGACGCCTTGCGCGAAGTTCTGCAGTCTTGAGATGACAACGCGGGTGACGTCCTGCCCCTTGGCGACGAGCAGCAGCCCATTGAGTGCCAGCACGTCCTCATCGAAGATCATCCCGGCCATCAGGCCCGCCACCGGGAGGACCTGGGTGGTGGCTGTCTCGGCTTCGATCACCTGCAGGAAAGAGAAGCCACGCTGCATGAGAGGGAGGTAGGCCTCCCTGTCGGCTTCGAGCTCCTGGACGGCTTGCTGCGGAGACTTGCCCTGGACGAGGAACTGATCGAACGCGAGGCCTACGCGAATCAACTGGGCGCCGATCGCCACCGGGTCTTCTGCATCGAGCCCCTGCTTTTCAAGCAACTCCTCCGCATTGTGTTGCTGAAGCCCCACCATTCGGGCGACTCCCTCGAGTCGCGGGATGCCCTCCAGCAGCCCCTGGCAAACCTCAGGGTGGCGGCGGAACATCTCCTCCTCCATCGGATTGACCTGCTGCCCGGCGAGTATCTTCTCGAGGGTGGGTTGGGGCAGGGCGACGCAACCGATCTGAGACACGGTGGCAGCGAGTTCATACTCCCAACCTGACGGGAGCCCCAGGCCCCGGACCAGCGTGCCCACGTAGCGCTTCAAACGGCTCGCCTTGGAGAACGCCAGGGGGTTGACGAGGCCCAGAACCTCGCTCATGGCTTCGACGCTGCAGGTGAGGGTCTCCTCGAGGAGTTGCTTCTCCGCGGTGATCAGTCGGTACTGCTCCAGGGCGGCTTCGAGGGTGCTGACGAGATCAGAGTGCCGCAGCGGTTTGTTCAGGAAGCGAAAGATCTCCGAATGATTGATCGCATCCACCGTAGCGCTCATGTCGGCCTGTCCGGTCAGCAGCATCCTCACACTGTTCGGACTACGCTCCCGGACTTTCGTCAGGAACTGCACCCCATTCATCTTCGGCATACGGAAGTCGGACACGACGACCGCGAAGGGCCCCTGCTCGTCCAGGGTGCGGAGACCCTCCTCCCCACTGCTCGCCGTGGAGACCTCGAATCGCTTGCGCAGGTTCCTCTCGAGCCCGCGCAGGACGTTTAGCTCATCATCGACGAAGAGGACTCTCGCCATTCTCTCGCTTTCCTTCCCGCCACCCGCTATTCCGGTGGGCAAAAGGAATCGGCCCCGTGCCAGGGCAGTCGTCAGACCGACCTGAGGAGGATCCCTCGACTTCTCCTATCGGCCGTATTGACGTTCTCTTGACCCCTTCGGGCCAATCGAGGGAATCGCTTGAAACAGGCAGGTCGGGACCTATCTTCTCTCCTAGCGGCCTTATCAAGGCGCGGGGTGATGGGGCACCGAGAAGCGGGATGACGTGAGCAGCCTGGTTTCTGATCTCAAACGGAAAGTGGCCGAGCTGGAGCAGGAGCTGGGCCAGAAACAGTCTCGGAGCGATCCCGACGACGGCTGGCGCATCCAGCTGGACGACCTGGTCGACAAACTACAGGTCGGCGCATATCAGTCGAGCATCGATGTCGAGGGCACCCTGCTCCACGCAAACAAGGCGCTTGCCAAGCTCCTGGGTTTTGAGACGGTAGACCAGCTCAAGGAGATCCGCTTCCACCAGGTGTTTTTTGAGCCGGATGAGTACCGGCATTTCGTCGAGGATGCGGTTCGGCACATGTCGCTGAGAAACCGCGAACTGCGTGTGCGCCGCAGGGACGGTGCGGAGCGATGGGTCAACGCGGCGGCCCGCGTGCGCTATGACCCAGGGGAGCGAACGATTCGCCTCGAAGGGATCTTCGAAGACATCACCGCACGAAAGCACGCCGAAGAGAAGATCCAGAGCCTGAACGCCGACCTGGAGGAGCGAGTCAAGGTCCGCACGACAAGGCTCGAGGCGGCGCTCGATGAGCTCAAGAGCAGCCAGGACCAGGTGCTTCAGATGCAGAAGCTCGAAGCGATCGGCGCGTTGGCGGCCGGCATGGCTCATGAGATCAACACGCCGATCCAGTTCGTCGGCGACAACCTGCGCTTCCTGGCGGACGTCATGGGGGACTACCTGAGCCTCGTCACGGTCTACCGCCGACTATCTAACGACATGGCTTCGCCGCGTGAGCGCGCGCTGGCCCGGGCTGAGGCGATGCGTCTCGAGGAGGAGTTTGACCTGGACAGTAGCAAGGATGATGTCCAGGCCGCGATCGATGACGCCAACGAGGGCATCGATCGTGTCAGCGAGATCGTGACGGCAATGAAAGACTTCGCCCGTCCTGGCGGAGCGATCGCCCCCACTGATCTCGGGGCGGCGATCCGCAACACGCTGATCGTCTCGAAGCGGGAGTACGAGCAGGTCGCAGATGTCACGCTGCATCTTGCGGAGAATCTCCCGGAGATCTCCTGTGATGAAGCGAGTCTCAAGCAGGCCCTGTTCAACGTCATCGTCAATGCTGCACAGGCGATCGAAGACAGGCAACGGGAGGCGGCTGACGAATCGCCCCAGGCCAGGACCCAGGGGTGTATTGCCATCTCGGTCGCCATCGAAGGCGAGATGGCTGCGATTCGCATTGCGGACGATGGAGTCGGCATGAGCGAGGGAACCCGCTGCCGTGTATTCGAGCCCTTCTTCACAACCCGCGAGGTGGGCAGCGGCAGCGGACAGGGACTGTCCGTCGTGCACCGGATCGTGGTCAAGCAGCATGGTGGGCGGGTGGAGATCGAGTCCTGTCCCGGCCAGGGCACCACGGCTTCAATCTTCCTTCCCCTGGGGGGATCATGACATGAAGAGCGGGCACTTGGTCGAGCAGGAAGCAGGCCGCACCGTCTTGGAGACGACGATCGCCGAGCTGCGCGTCGAGATTGCCGACCGCAACGAGACCGTCGAAACTCTTGAGCGTACCGTGCGAAGTTTCCAGACGATTCTCGATTCTCTCAGCGACTCCGTAGCGATTCACGATCTCGAGGGGCGGATCCTCTTCGTCAATTCGGTTCTCTGCGACTACCTCGGTGTCGACCGGAGCGAACTGCTGGGATCAGGCCTGGACAGGACGCCGGGTCCCTTCTTTGCGGCGCGCACGCCCCAGGAGGTCGATCAACTCCGCGAGGAGCAGGGATTCAGGACCTTCGCGACCCTGCGTCGAGCTGATGATGGCACGAGCATTCCCGTCGAGGTCACCACGCGTCTGATCGAAGTAAACGGCGATGAGGTCGTGCTAAGTTGCGGGCGCAACACGCAGGAGCGCTCCCAGGTCGAGCGCGTCATCGAAATGAGCCCGGTCGTGGCCTTCGTCTGGCGGAACGAGCTGGGATGGCCGGTCCAGTACGTTTCGGACAACGTCAAGAAACTCTGCGGATACGCTGCCGGGGCGTTTCGCTCCGGGGGCGTGAGCTACAGCGAAATCATCCATCCCGATGATCTTGAGCGGGTGTCCGCGGAGGTGGATGAGGCGTGCGCCGATACCTCGCTCGAGAGCTACAGCCACGCGCCGTATCGGATCGTGACGAAGAGCGGCGAGACACGATGGGTCGAGGATCGCACGATCTGTCTACGAGACGAACACGGCCAGGTGACGCATTTCCAGGGAATCCTTCTCGACATCTCGGGTCGGAAAAAGGCGGAGACGCTTCATACGCGATTGATGGCTGCCATCGAACAGGCGAGCGAAACCATCGTCATCACGGATGCCTCCGGTGTCATTCAGTACGTCAATCCCGCGTTCGAGAGGATTACGGGGTTCTCACGAGAGGAGGCCATCGGGCGCGACCCAAAGGTCCTTGCCAGCGGCAAGCACGGGCCAGCTTTCTATCGCGACCTGTGGGGGACCATCACGAGTGGATCGGTCTGGGCAGGCCACTTCATCAACAAGCGCAAGGATGGCAGCCTCTACGAGGAGGACGCGACGATCTCGCCGGTGCGCAGTGAGGAAGGGGAGATCACCGCGTTCGTCGCGGTCAAGCGGGATGTGACGGAGCAGATCGATCTCGAGCGGCAGCTCAACCAGGCAAATAAGCTCGAGGCGATCGGTCAGCTTGCTGCGGGTATCGCGCACGAGATCAACACGCCGACCCAGTTCGTTGGCGACAACGTGCGCTTCCTGAACGATGCCTTCAGTGATCTGCTCGACCCACTGAAACTCCTCGCGGGAATCGTGGCGCGGGACGATCCACGTCCCAGCTCGGCGGAGGCGGCGCTATTGAAGACTGCCGTGGAAGAGGCTGATATTGAGTACATGCTCGAAGAGATCCCGACGGCGATCACGCAGTCCCTCGAGGGCGTGGGTCGCACCGCCGAGATCGTTCGGGCGATGAAGGCGTTCTCTCACCCGGCGCAGGACAAGCGCCTCGCGGACCTGAACCAGGCGATCAACACGACGATCACGGTGGCACGCAACGAGTGGAAGTACGTGGCTGATGTGACGCAGGACTTTGACGAGGATCTGCCGCAGGTCCCGTGCTACGAAGGCGACTTCAACCAGGTCATCCTGAACATGATCGTCAACGCTTCGCATGCGATCTCCGACGTGGTCAACGGGGGAGAGGGTGGCAAAGGGACGATCACCGTCCAGACGCGCGCGCTGGAAAACGAGGTGGAGATCCGTGTCTCAGACACCGGCACAGGAATTCCGCCCGAGGTTGTCGATCGCATCTTCGATCCCTTCTTCACGACGAAGGCGCTCGGCAAGGGGACGGGCCAGGGTTTGAGCCTGGCTCATGCGACCATCGTGAAGAAGCACGGCGGAACCCTCAACGTCGAGACCGAGGTGGGCAAGGGATCGACCTTCGTCATCAGGCTGCCGCTTGCGGATGATTGATTCTGCCGAGGACCCGATTGATTGCGGATCAGTCCTGAGGCGTTTCGTTGAGCACCTCGATCAGGAGCGGGGATGCGATCTCCTGCGGCCCGCCCAGGATGCCGTGCGCCCGGAGGGCGTCGAGAAGCTCACCGCGTTGCTTGTCGGGAACGGTGACTTTCCATAGCCGCTTCGGCCCGTCAACACGCAGAGCGCTGGCGCCATGGGCTTCGAGAAGATCCAGGAATCGACGCTCCGCGCGCGTCAGTTTCTGCTCTTGTCGACGCCGGTCTCCGGGGACCGAAAGCAAGCTTCTTTCCAGATCCGGCTCTTTACTTTCCTTCAGCCTTGGGGCCGACTCAGCTGCGATCGGCCCGGGGCTCCAGGTCAGCGTGAGGGGAGTGAGCTCGGACGTCACAACGGGAGCTGGTGCTGAGTAGCCGCCCCCTTCAGGCCCGCGGGATCGTGTCGCGTCGAAGCGAGGCGCCTCATCCGCGAGCAGGTCATCGCTCGTTGTCTCGGCCATCTGGGGGCGTGCGCGTTCCTTGCGCTCCTGTTTGCGACCTGGGAGCCTGGCGCCGCCGAGAGATTCCAGGATCTTGCTCTCGGGAGCGGAACGCTGCTTCTTCTCGGCGACGATCGCACGGGCAACGGGAGGTGGTGCGGGTCGTGTTTCAAGAGCTGCTCCGTCTGTCGCTTCTTCGCCCAGCTCCAGCGCGTGGTCGCCCTTTGCCGGTGCGGCGCTGCGTGGAGCAGCGCGCGAGACGGCGGGAGCCTCCTTCGCCAGCGGGGGAACAACGGACGCGTCCAAACCGACTAGGCGATCGTGGTAGAGGACGCCGAGGGTGATCGCCGCGACGAAGGTGGCGGCCGCGGCAAGGGGAAGCTGCCAGCGACGATGCCAGGGGCGCTTCCTGACAGGAAGCGGAACAGCGGCGTGATCGAGTGCGTCGCTGATGCGTTCCGCGAGCCCCGCGGGGAGCTCCGGTACGCGCTCGTTGGTGAGTGATTCGGAAAGGGTTCGCAGGGCTGCGAGTGCGCTACGCGCGCCGCTGTCTTCTGCCAGCAGACGCTCGGCCGAATGCAGTTCCTCGCCTGAGAGCTCGCCGTCGAGGTATGCGGAGAGCAGGTCGCGGATTTCGTCATCGCGCCGGGTCTTCATGGCGTTGGCCCCTCGATACAGGTCTTGAGGGCGTCGCGGGCCCTTGCGAGACGCGAGCGTACAGTTCCTACCGCTACCGAAAGAAGGCGTGCCATATCCTGGTAGGATTGTCGCTGCGTCTCCCGCAGCGCGAGTGCTGCGCGCCATGCGCCTGGCAGCGCCGCAACGCACTCCTGTAGCCGCCGCATCAGCTCAGAGGCCTCGAGGTCCTCAAGGGGTGTGCGCGTCGTCCGCGTCCTGGACACGACGTCCTCGGGTACTCCGCCCGAATCGGCCGCGTCGATTGGTGAAGCGGCCCTGCGCAGCTTCTCGGCTGCTCGGTCCAGGTGGTTCAGGGAGCGTGTGACGGCGATCCGGTGCAGCCAGGTGGAAACGCGGGCCTCACCCCGGAAGGAGGGGAGCGCCTGGTATGCCGCGATGAAGACCTCCTGGACCACGTCTTCCGTGTCCTCCTTGTGACGCAGGATGCGCCAGACAACGCCCCAGACCCGGTCCAACGAAGCACGGACCAGTTGATCGAAAGCCTGGCGATCGCCGCCGCGGGCCCGCTCGAGAAGTTCAAGCTCCTCGTCATCGGAGAATGTCAGCGTCTCATCCATCCTCGCGAGCATGCCACGAGCCGCGCCCGCTGTCTGCCGGGTCTCTTCTTTCGACAGCGGCAACAACGAGAAGTTCCGAAGCTACGGAAAGAAAGGCGCCCGTGGAGCAGGGAACGAAAAAGGGGAGGCTCGAGGCCTCCCCTACTGCGCCTGCCAAGAACGCGCGCTCAGTTGATGTTGACGGCGATCTGCCGGGGCTTGGCTTCCTCCCGCTTGGGCAGGGTGATGGTGAGGACCCCCTTCTCCATTTTCGCCTGCACCTTCTCGAGATCGAAGGTCTCAGGGAGGCGGAAGGAGCGATAGAACTTCCCGTAGCTGTTTTCCACCCGATTGTAGTGATCGTTGTTGGGTTCACGCGGCATCTTACGTTCGCCGGTGATGGTCAGCATCTCGCGTTCGATGTTGATCTGGATGTCGTCGCGGTCCATTCCGGGGAGTTCGGCGATGAGAGTTGTCTCGTTTTCGTCGCCGAATATATCGATCGTTGGAGTCCAGTCACTCATCTGGTCAAGGTTGGCAGCCGGCTTGAAGAAACCGTTGAGTTCGCGCTGCATACGATCTAGCTCTGCGAATGGGTTGAATCGAATGATAGACATGACAAGCTCCTTTCTTTAAAGACATGCCTGGGTAAGATCTGTGGATCCTGTCCGGTGACATGCTGGTTTATGCTGTTGCTCTTCTCATGCAGCGAGTTCATGGAATCTGAAGCGGGCGCTGTCAAGCTCTGGAGAGGAGAATCTCCACGACATCCTGCAGGGACCGGTCAAAGCAGGAGGTCCAGGCCACCATGGCGCGCCGTTCATCGCGTGTCGGCCGTAGGGCTCATGAGCGTGGGCCGGGATTGCGGGTCAGGCGCGGGGATGGGCCGAGCATTGGGTCTGCAGCGGCCAACAGGTTCATCCCTGCGGGTCAGGCGCGGGGATGGGCCGAGAGCATTGGGTCTGCAGCGGCCAATAGGTTCATCGGTGCGGGTCAGGCGCGGGGATGGGCCGAGAGCATTGGGTCTGCAGCGGCCAATAGGCTCATCCGTGCGGGTCAGGCGCGGGGATGGCTCTGGTCGTAGACCTCGAGGACGTGCTTGAGAGAGACGTTCGTATAGCGTTGGGTCGTCGTGAGACGCACGTGGCCGAGGAGCTCCTGGATCGTCCGAAGGTCCATTCCGGACTCCAGTAGATGGGTCGCGAAGGAGTGGCGAAGGACGTGGGGATGGACGTGACGGCTCAACGCTATCTCGCGCACGGCCCGGTCCAGGATGCGGCGCACGCTGCGCGCGCTGAGGCGGCCGCCCCGCAGGTTGAGGAAGAGTGCCTCCTCGGCGGACCGCTCTCGCACGGGGAGGATGGCGTGCAAGTAGAGCGTGATGGCCTGAGCGGCCTGCTGGCCGAAGGGCACGATGCGCTCCTTGTTCCCCTTTCCGAGGACGCGGGCTGTGCGGGCACGCAGCTGCAGGTCGTCGAGATCGAGGCCCACGAGTTCTGAGACACGGAGCCCGGCGCCGTAGAGGAGTTCGAGGAGCGCGCGATCCCGGCGGCCGGCGGGTGTCCGCTGATCCAACGAGTCGAGGAGCGTCGATACATCCTCGACATCGAGTCGGTCAGGAAGACGCTCCGGCTGCTTGGGGTTCTGTAGCTCGGCTGCCGGGTTGGCGTCGAGTTCGCCGCGCAGTGCGAGCCAGCCAAAGAGGCTGCGCGCTGCGGACAAGCGGCGGGATATCGAAGTTGCGGCCAGGCTCCGCTGTCGCAGGTCAGCGACCCAGGAACGGAGCATGTGTGTGGTGATCTCAGCCGCGTCGGGTATCTCACCGGCCTCGCTCAAGCGTGTGAGAAACGCCGCCAGGTCATTGAGATCGTTGGCGTACGCGCGAAGCGTCTCAGGGGACTGCTCGCGGTCCTGGTCGATGTGCCGGAGAAAGGCGCGAATGGATGCGATCACGGTGGGCCGATTGTAACTCGTCTGGCAAGAGCCGTCCGTTGGCAAGGTGCGGCCCTACGCGTGGTTCTTGGTTTTTCTTGGGCAACCGGCGTCGATCCAGCCAATCAGGCGGCGAATCTGGTCGGTCGCAGCGACGCCGTGCAGGCCGAGCGTTCGTTCCTGCGCCTCATGGCGTGGAAGGCACTCCGCGAGGACCTCCCGCACCCGGGGCGGCTCGAAGCCCGCTTCGATCAGGTCGGCGGCGACGCGCCACTCAGGCAGTTCGCCCGATTGCCAGGCGCCGAAGGCCCCGGTGAGATCACCTTCCGCCAGCAGTGCGCGAGCGAGCAGGTTCTGCGCCCTGGATATCATCTTGGGTGAGTCCGGGCCCTCATTCTCGGCGAGTTGGAGAGCGATCGCGGCATGATGCGAGGACCGTTCGCCGTCTTCGAGCAGCAGCAGATAACCCTCTGCGAGCATCAGTGCAGTCTCGGCGTCGTGAGCGAACTTTGTTTCGATCTCCTGCAGGATCTCCCGGGCGCGGGAGGTATCACCCATGCGGGCGTGACAGAGGGCGATCTGTGAGAGGAGGAAGCGGCGGCCGGTGACTTGATCTTCCGCCTCGCGCGTGCGCTCGAGTTCCTTCTGGAGGACAGCGATGGCCTGCTCTCCACGTCCGTCCGCGAGGCGTCGGGCCACTTCGAAGGATGCCGTGAAATAGGCGTCGGCACGGCGCTTGGCCATGTTGTCGGGCGCTTTCGTCATCTTCGCTCTCCTGCCCCTGAGCTTCCCGCGGATCAGTCCGGGGGGCCCATGAGAAGCGGGCACTCCAGAACATAGGCCCGAATCGCCTCGATTGCCCGCAAAGATAAGAGACGCTTTCGCTCTTTCTTGGGCTTGCGCAGGTTCTCGATCGGGGGGATGAGGCCGAAGGAGATGTTCGTGGGCTGGTAGTTCTTGTCGGCACTGTGTGCGATGTAACGCTGTAGTGCGCCGAGCGCGCTCACGGCCGGAAAGAGGGGAGCGTCGAGGCCCTTGAGCTGTGCGGCCATTGCCATGCCCGCGATCATCCCCGAAGCCGTGGACTCGGTATAACCCTCGACGCCGGAGATCTGGCCTGCGAAGAAGAGATCCTCCCGTGACGTGGACTGGAAGGTCTCGAGGAGCATGCGCGGTGCGTTGAGGTAGGTATTGCGATGCATCACGCCGAGCTTGATGAAGCTGGCGTTCTCGAGCCCGGGGATCATGCGAAAGACCCGTTTCTGTTCGCCCCACTTCAGCCGGTTCTGGAAGCCCACCATGCTCCAGTGCGAGGCCGCGAGGTCATCCTGGCGCAGCTGCACCACGGCCCAGGGGCGGTGCCCGGTGCGAGGGTCTTTGAGCCCGACCGGCCGCATCGGCCCATAGCGCAGTGTGTCCCTCCCCCGAGCCGCCATCTCTTCGACGGGGAGACAGCCTTCGAAGAGCAACTCCCGGTCGAACTCGTGGATCTCTGCCAGCTGCGCCGAGAGCAGCGCGTCGATGAAGGCCTCGTACTCCTCCTGGCTCAGCGGGCAGTTGACGTAATCGCTGCCGTCACCCTTGCCGTAGCGCGAGGCGCTGAAGGCGAGGTCCCAATTGATGCTTTCGCCGTCGATGATGGGGCTGATCGCGTCGTAGAAGGCGAGGTTCTCCTCGCCGGAGAACTCGGCGATGCTTTGCGCGAGGGCCTCGGAGCACAGCGGGCCGGCCGCGACGACGACGGGGCCTTCCTTCGGGATCTCGGTGATTTCCTCTCGGTGCACCTCGATCAGCGGATGTTGCTCGAGGCGCGCGGTGACCGCGCGGGAGAAGGTCTTGCGATCGACGGCGAGTGCCGCGCCCGCGGGCACCCTGGCCTCGAACGCACAGGCGAGGATCATCGAGCCCAGCTCGTTCATCTCCGCCTTGAGGAGCCCGTGGGCGGAGCCGAGCTCGATCGACTTGAAAGAGTTCGAGCAGACGATCTCAGCCAGGTCTGCGCTGCGGTGAATCGCGTTTTCTCGCAGCGGGCGCATCTCGTACACGTCGACCGGGATGCCCCGGACCGCGCACTGCCAAGCGGCCTCGCAGCCGGCGAGACCGCCTCCGATAATGGTGACTCGTTTTTTCATACCCGAGATCATACAGGCTTGTCAGGGCCCGGCATGATCCCCGGAGCTGCTACCAGAAGACAACGAAGGTGATGACGACGAAGCAGGGGAGGAGGACCGGGATCGTCCAGCGCAGGATGTAGCCGAAGAAGGAGGGCATCTGGATGCCCTGCTCTTCGGCGATCGACTTGACCATGAAGTTCGGGGCGTTGCCGATATAGGTGCAGGCCCCCATGAAGACCGCGCCCGCGGAAATGGCTTCGAGGTAGATCGGGTTCTCCGCGATCAGTCTCGCCACGGCCGGAGCTTCCGCGATTCCCGGGTAGAACTTGCCCAGGGCTGTGTTGAAGAAGGTCAGATAGGTTGGGGCGTTGTCCAGGAAGGAGGAGAGGGCGCCGGTGATCCAGTAGTACTGCCAGGGTTCGTTGGTCACGCTCACGACGCCGGCGAGCGCGCCCTCGGTTCCTGCTTTCAGAATCGCCAGAGCCGGAATGATCGTCATGAAGATGCCGGCGAAAAGGAAGGCAACCTCTCGGATCGGCTCCCATGAGAACTCGTTCTCGCGCCTCAGCTCGGTCTTGGTCAGGAAGAGCGACAGGAGACCCATACAGATGATGCCTCCGTCGCGTACGAGGTTCTGTATTCCGACGTGGATGCCGCCGAGGGTGATTCCGCCGGGCTGCCAGGTCCCGCTCATCAGGACGAGTGCGACGATTCCGCCCAGGAAGAGGAAGTTCATCGCGCCGCCAACGCTGAACTTGGTGGTGTCGTCGTCATTCTCCGGTGCGGGATCCTTCTTCGACGCGATCGTATCGATCACGAAGAAGATCGACAGCAGCATCACGACCATGAGGGCCTGGGGCTTGATCAGTGCGAGAGTCCAGAAGAAGGGGACCGAATGCAGGAAGCCCAGGAAGAGCGGCGGGTCCCCGAGGGGAGTCAGTGCGCCGCCGATGTTGGCTACGAGGAAAATGAAGAAGACCACGACGTGCGTCTTGTTCTTGCGCTTGGCGTTCGCGCGAAGCAGCGGACGGATCATGACCATTGCGGCACCCGTGGTCCCCACCCAGGAAGCGAGCGCGGTGCCGATGAGCAGCATGATCACGTTGACCAGCGGGGTTCCGCGGAAAGAGCCGCGCACGACGATGCCCCCGGCGACGGTGAAGAGGCCCCAGAGCAGAATGATGAAGGGAATGTAGTCGATCAGGTAGATGTGGAAGATCTCGTGAAGTGCGGCGGCGCCGTAAACGATCAGGGCAGGAATCGCAAAGGAAAGAGCCCAGAACGCCGAGGCTTTCGGGTAGTGATGGTGCCAGAAGTTCGGGGCGAGGAGTGGTCCCAGTGCAATCGAGAGCAGGATGCCGGCGAAGGGGACGACCCAGAGGAGTCCCATCACTTTCCCGAGATCCGGTCCGTGGTGAGCGCCGCCTTCGGCGCGGTGTGCGTGTTCTTCTGCCGCAGCATCTGCCGTTTCGTGGAGTTCGGCCTGCTCATCTGTCACGCTTGCGTGGTCGGAGATGCTATCCCCTGCAGAGGAATCGGGGAGTTCCGGTTCGTCCGCGATTGTCGGAAGAACGAGAAGCGCCACCGTGAACAAGGCCAACAGCACCAGGCTCCATCGCTTGATCATGAGATCCATCTCCTCACTGGAAAGCCGCATGGGGAACCCGAGTGTCGACGGATAACCCACTTTCGGTGGCGGATTCTACCGCAAATAACCGATGGGTTTCCTTCCGATTCGTGCTGATTTTGTTCGCCACGCAGTCTCCTCGCCGCGGGACGGCAGGATCCCCCCGCTCGAAACATCCTATCTATAAGCTGATGCGGTGTTTACCATCGCTTCTCATCATGGCCTCCTGCGGGCACCTTCGCCCTCCTGAGCAGGTCTCCATGCGGGGGTCGAGTTCGTTTGCCCTGCGTTCCTGCTCGTCCCAGAGGCAGACCACGGGGAGGAAAACGTGAGTGCGGGAACGAAGCCTCGCAAGGAATTGGCTAGCGCGCAGTTCCGGGTTAGGGCCCAACCCTTTCGCAGGCCTGCCACGGGGCGATGAAGTGACGCTCGCGCGAGTAGGGACCCGCGAGGAGCTCATCGTACTCGTAACCGCGCTCCAGACTCCAGGCGGGGGGAAGCTTCCATTTCTCCTTGAACTGCCGCCAGCCCCTCTCATGGATCTCCCGGACGCTTTCCTCTTCAAAGGGAAGGCTCGTTGCCCCCTCATGATGGATGAAGACATTTTCCGCTCGGCAGGGAATCAGGCGGCTGGCGATCATGCGGGCACACCAATCCTCGTCCTCGAAGCCGCCGGGGAAGAAGCGGGGGTCGAAGCCGCCGATCTGCCGCAGCGTGCGCCGCGGAATCGCCAGGCAGATGCCCGAGAGCTGGGTCACAGGAGTCAGTTCAGGCTCTCGAGATGCCGCAAAAGAAGCGCTGAAATCGGCGAGCCCCTCGAGGGTCTGCTCGTCGTAGTCCAGCCTGGTTGCCCGCTGGATGGAGGGGGCGCGGTTCGCGTATGGTGCGACGGCTCCCACGTGGGGATGGGCGCCCAGGTGCTCGAGCAGTCGGGCCGACCAGCGGGGAGTGACGACCGTGTCCGCGCCCAGGATCACGACGGCATCGCCCCGTGCGGCGGCGAGCCCGCGGTTGCAGGTCACGCCGAAGCCTTGCTGCCGCGAGTTGGCAAGTATCCGGATCCGGGAATCCTGGTAGCTGAGCCGTGCCACCCGGTCGAGGGTGTGATCCGGGGACGCATCGTCCACCAGGATGATCTCCCGGAGTTCCGGCGTCCTCTCGAGGACGGCCTGAACGGCACGCACGACGATCTCTTCCCCTCCGCGAACCGGCATGAGCACGGAGAGCTTGCTCTGGCCCCCGAGCCCCGGCAGCCTGGCCAGGGCCTCGCGTGCATCGCGTCCAGAGCCTCCGGGCACGACGCGGATCGGCATGGAGGGCTGCAGGGCCGAGACCGGGTACGCCAGATCGGCGTCGCTCACGACCAGCGAGTCGACCCAGGGCCAGAGTTCCTCGCCGCTGGGGATCTTCGAGCTGGGCAGGAGTTCGAGATCGACGTGGAGGGTCGGATTGGCGCCCACCAAGCACGGCAGCAGGTCCAGCACGGGTGCGTCGCCAAGTAGATAGAGGCGTTCGAGCTTGCCCTTCCCGTTCTGCTGCGCTCCAAGAAGAGCCTGGACCGCCAGCTGTCGCGTCTGATGGCTCGCATCGGGACCCAGGTCCTTCTCGAGCGACGTGTCGGCCGCCACCACGGTCACCTCGTCCGGCAGAGTCGTGGACGGCAGGGGTGGATTGGGGGCAGAACTCAGGATGAGGACGACGGGCCCGGGCCAGAGACAGGAAAGGGCGCGCGCCCTGGCCACGGCTCCCAGTTGCTCGTGACCGGGCGACGACGCCACGATCGCGAGCGTACCCCGCGCCGCAGTCGTTTCTGGAGAATCAGGACCAGTGAGCAAAGGTTCATCCCCTAAGGTGTGGTCGCTCCGCTGGAAACATGGTCCTTCGTCGCCCCGGACGCCACCTGCGGGCGATCCGCTGTGAACGTCCTCAAAAGCTCTCATACCGCTTCGGACCTCCGGGTGCTATGTTCCAGAGGAGATGGAAGATCAGCGGCTACTTGAGGTGTCCGGTCTGCGGGTTGAGTTCCCGCGCCCTGACGGGCCCGTGTGTGCGGCCCGGGGGATCGATCTGTCCGTCGGCAAGGGGGAGATCGTCGCGCTGGTGGGAGAGTCCGGTTCGGGCAAGTCCGCCACAGCCTTGGGACTGATCCGTCTCGTGCCACCGCCGGGGAAGGTCTGCGGAGGGCGGGTCAGCCTCGCGGGGACGCAGCTGCTCAGCTTGTCCGAGGCGGAGATCCGGCCCTTTCGAGGCGCGGGGATCGCCTATGTGCCCCAGGAGCCCGGTGTCGCCCTATCGCCCGTGCTGACGATCGGCGCGCAGATCGTTGACGTCATCCGTGCCCACAGAAAGGTGTCACGAAGAGACGCGTGGAAGGAAGCTGCGGCCTCCCTGGGCCGCGTCGGCATCCCCGATCCGGAACGCCGGGTCAAGGAGTATGCCCACGAGTTCTCAGGAGGGATGAAACAGCGGGCTCTGATCGCGCTCGCGCTGGCTGCACGCCCCAAAGTTCTCGTGGCGGACGAGCCCACGACGGCCATCGACGTCACCCTACAGGCTGGCATTCTCGATCTTTTCCGTGGCCTGGTGGACTCGCAGCAGTTGGGGGGTGTCCTGCTCATCACCCACGATCTCGGTGTGGTCGCCGCGGTGTGCGACAGGGTGCTCGTCATGTACGCCGGCCGGATCGTCGAGGAGGCTCCGGTTGAG
Source organism: Acidobacteriota bacterium (assembly GCA_024763475.1). Classification (GTDB taxonomy): domain Bacteria; phylum Acidobacteriota; class Polarisedimenticolia; order J045; family J045; genus JANTFM01. Next base: position 27,874 of record JANTFM010000004.1, read on the forward strand.
CAGCTCTTCGAGCGGCCGCTCCATCCCTACACCCGGGCGTTGATCGCCTCAATGCCCAGCGCGGAGGTCTCCCGAGGGGATCTCCCCACGATCCCCGGTCAGGTCCCCGATCTGTCGCGGCTTCCCGGTGGCTGCAGCTTCCATCCCCGTTGCGCCGTGGCGGAACCGAGATGCCAGGAAGAAGATCCACCGCTTCGCGAGGACCGCCCGGGACGACGGGTCGCGTGTCTCCTCGAGGAGCTGCCATGAGCGAGACTCTGCTCACGGTGCGAGGCCTCGTCAAGCACTTCCCGGTGAGCACGGGGCTCTTCTCGTCCCGCCAGGTCGTTCGGGCCGTCGACGGTGTGGACCTCGACGTGAAGCCGGGTGAAATCCTCGGACTCGTGGGGGAATCCGGCTCGGGCAAGACCACCACGGGTCGTTCGATCCTGCGCCTGATCGAAGCGGATGCGGGACGCATTGATTTCGATGGGATCGAGGTCAACAGACTTTCCCGCGGCCAACTGCGGCGTTTCCGGCGGCGGATGCAGGTTATCTTCCAAGACCCGTCTTCGTCGCTCAACCCCCGGATGACGGTCCGCAGCCTCGTCGGTGAGCCCTTGCTCGTGCACGGCATCGCCCATGGCGCTGAACTCAAACGAAAGGTCGGCCGCCTCCTCGAAGAGGTTGGGCTCGAGCCCTCGGCTGGTGAGCTCTACCCGCGGGAGTTTTCGGGAGGCCAGCGCCAGCGCATCGGCATCGCGAGGGCCTTGGCGCTCAGGCCGGAGTTCATCGTCTGCGACGAGCCGGTGTCCTCCCTCGACGTTTCGGTGCAGGCGCAGATCATCAACCTGCTGGTCGAGCTCCAGCGTCGCTACCGTATGGCATACCTCTTTATCGCCCACGATCTGGGCCTGGTGGGGCACCTCTGCGATCGCATCGCCGTGATGTACCTCGGCCGGATCGTCGAAGAGGGCTCTGCGGAGCGTCTCCGGATGCATGCGGTCCATCCCTATACGAAAGCCCTTTTCTCATCATCTTTACCAGCGGACCCTTCGAAAGCGCGCTGCCGGACGGCACCGATCCCCGGCGAGATCCCGTCGCCGGTCGATCTGCCCTCAGGTTGCCGCTTCCATCCACGTTGCCCCGAGGCTGTGCCGCGCTGCCGAACGGAAGACCCGCAGCTGAAGACCGTTGGTGAGGGTCATCGAGCCGCCTGTCACCTGCTTGAGACAGGGGAGGATGCTCTGCGTAACCATCCCGTGTGTTGACACGTTCTGTACGGGCTGGGGGCGGCCCGCCCCACGGCCCGCTTGCTATTACTCACGAGGAGAGATCCAGGTCATGAAGATCCGTCACCTTGTCTTGCTGATCGTCGTCCTGCTACTTGCACCCACGCTCCTGTTTGCCCAGGAGCAGACGGCGATGCGCCTCACGCTCCAGGACTGTACGGCCCTGGCGATCGAGAGGAATCTCGAGATTGCCATCGCGCGCATCGCTCCGGTCTCCTCACGGGAGGGCGTGACCATCGCCGAGGCGGCGTTCGACCCGAGTCTGTCGGGATCCCTGCGCCACAACGAAACCGAGCAGGAGCCCACGAGCACCTTCTCCTCGACCTCCCAGAGTGTCGAGCAGGCGGGGGTCAGCTACACCGATCCGACGCGCTACGGTGGCCAGTGGGTGGCTGAACTCGGCTACCGTGAGAGCGACACGAGCTATCCTGCTGGATCCGCGGCGGTGTTCGGGCTCGTGCCATTGAATGTCGGCGCGTCGATGACCCTGAGCATCAATCAGCCGCTCCGCAGGAATTTCGGGCTTGAGATCAACCGGACCGCGATCGACCAGGCGCTGAACAACCTGAAGATCTCCGAGTCTCAGTTCCAGGACCAGGTGATGGCCATTGTCGAACAGGTCGAGACGGCGTACTGGAACCTGGTCGGCGCGCGGCAAGGTCTCGTGGTTGCCCAGGAGTCCCTGCGTCTGGCGAAGGACTTCCTGCGGCAGACCAAGATCAAGGTTGACGTTGGAACCCTGCCCCCGATCGAGATTACGACCGCGGAGGCCGAGGTGGCCAGTCGTGATGAAAGCGAGATCGTCCAGGACAACGCCGTGCGGAATGCCGAGGACGTACTGCGCGCGCTGATCCGGGTGCCGCCGAAGTCGCTGGATTGGAGCCGCCCGATCCTGCCGGAAGACGAGCCGGTCTACAACGCGAGCAGCATCGACGTGGACGCGGCAATCGAGGAGGCGCTGGCGAGACGTTCCAGCGTGCTTGAGACCCGGCTGGCGCTCAAGAACCAGGAACTCAACGAGCGCTGGCGGCGCAACCAGCTCAGGTGGGATCTGCGCTTCGATGGCGCGTTCACGACCAGCGGGAACAACTTTGAGTACGTGCCGTTCAGCTTCCTGGAGACGGTGAGCGGATTCGACTGGGTTGGCCCGGATGGCATCGACAACAACGGCGATGTCTTCAGGACGGAGGCCACCGTTCCCCGGGAGACTCTCGTCCGACAGGATGGTTCCCGTGGTGATGCTTTCTCTGAACTGCCCAACTTCGACAACACGAACTGGTCTGTCGGTCTGACCCTGGGGATCCCTCTCGGGAACCGGGTGGCGAAGGCCGAGCACGCCCGGGCCCGGGCTGCCCTGGATCAGGCGGGTCTCCGCGTGGACGCCGCGTTGCAGTCGGTGAGCGTCGAGGTGCGCCGTGCCGTGCGCGAGGTTGAGACGACCACGCGGCGGGTCAAGGCGGCGAGTGCCAACGTCGTCTTGCAGCAAAAGAAGCAGGATGCCGAGCAGAAGCGCTACGAAAACGGGCTCTCCACGGCCTTCCAGGTGCTCCAGTTCCAGCGTGACTACCTGCAAGCCGAGGCCAACCGCATCTCGGCGGTCGTCGACTACATGAAGGCCCTCTCCCACCTCGAGAGAGTCAAGGGTACGCTCCTCGAGGCTCGGATGATCGCCCTGGATTGAGCCGGCGGTATTTGCTGGCCGGAAACAGCCCGCGGGGTCTGCGCAGCAGGCCCTGCGGGGCTTTCTTGACACTGCTTGACCCGGCACGTATTCTCCCAGCTGTCTAACATCCGTTTAGTTACGCAGTTGCGCTTCTGACGAGGCCCGACGCGTCTGGCCATGGTCAGCCAGGATGCGCCCAGGGAGCCCGGAAGCTGCTGGAGGAGTTATCGTGCTCGCTATTGGTGGATCGCTCGTCAAGCATTTCGTGAACGGTGGAATGGTCATGTGGCCGCTCCTCGTCCTCTCCATTCTCGGATTGATCGTCATCTTTGAGCGTGGGTTCATGCTGTACTTCCGTGCCCGCACAAAGACGGCTGAACTGGTCGGCAAGGTGCGCCGTCTGCTCCAAGAGGGCAAGACGGACGCCGCGATCAAGGCCTGTGATACCTATTCGGGGCCGACCGCAGCGATCATCAAGGCCTCTCTCCTGCGCTGGGATGCCGGGCGCGACGAACTCGAGAAGCTGGTCGAGAACGCCGCCATCCACGAAATCGCTCGTCTCGAGCGCTGGATCTGGGTGCTGGCCTTGATCTCCAACATCGCGCCGATCCTTGGCTTCCTGGGCACCGTCGTCGGCATGATCCAGTCCTTTGACGTGATCGCGAAGGAAGGCCTGAACAACCCTGGTAAGGTCGCCAAGGGAATCTCGGTCGCCCTGATTACCACCGCTGGTGGACTGATCGTGGCCGTGATGACCCTTCCTTTCTATAACTTCTACAGTACCAAGATCGCCACCTACATCCGCGAGATGGAGACGACGGCGAACATCGTGCTCGAGACCCACGATCAGCTGGCGAAAAAATAGAGGAGGCTGGGCATGCGCCTGAGAAAGATCAAGGAGGTCAAGGCCAACATCCCGACCTCGTCGATGGCTGACATCGCCTTCCTTCTGATCGTCTTCTTCATGGTCACGACGAAGTTCGATGTGGACCGGACGCGGGTAACCCTGCCCAAGTCCAATGTCCGCGCCGAGGTGCCGAAGGGCTCCGCCTACGTCGTGCTCTACAAGGAGGCTGGGATCGTTGGTTTCAAGTTCTCGGACGGTGACCAGATGTCCCACGGCGTGCCGGATCTCTCGGCACTCGAGACCGAGGTCGTGGCCGTGGCTGCCCGGGACAGTACCACCCCGTTCGTGATCAAGGCCGAAGGCGATACGACCTACCAGAACATCGACGATGTCATGGACATGCTCAGGCAGTCCGGGGTCACCGACATCATCTTGTTGACCGAGCAACGTACGGTGGGTGACACGTGATCGGCTGTTCTGCCATCCGGAGTGAAGAATGGGCAAGTTAACCGACAAGATCCAGATGCAGGAGGCCGAGATCACCTCGGCGTCCATGGCGGATATCGCGTTTCTGTTGATCGTCTTCTTCATGGTCACCAGCGTGTTCTCGGCGACCAAGGGGCTGGACTTCAAGTTGCCATCTGACGACGAGAACAACGCGCCCGCGGAGAGGGAAGAGGCGATTGCGTTCAAGGTTCTCGAAGACGGTTCCTTCGAGATGGACGGCCGGCCCGCGGTGAGGGAAGACATCCTGCCGTATGTTGCGCCGAAGCTCGAGCGCTGGCCGGACAAGCCCATCATCATCTACACCCGGCCCCAGGCGCCCTACTCGGGAATGGTGCTCGTGTACGACGAGCTGAGGAAGACCACGCTCCCGGTGGACATGGGAGGCTTGGGTATTGCGAAGCTGCCCAACATCTCTATTCCCACCTACCGGGAAGTCAGGGAGTACGAGCGGCTCTTCGGGGTCAATCCCTTCGAACAGGCGGTGCAGTAGCCGGAGTCGCAGGAAGGTAGCGGCCGGACGAGGCTGCGTTTCACAGGAGACCGCCATGGCGGACAAGCCTGACCAGAATAAACAGAAGATGGTGCCCGCGGCGAGTGCTGCAGACCAGATGCTTGCCAGCGAGATTTTCCTCCAGGCCGACACCGAGGAGGGCGGGTTCAAGTCGATGGCACTGTGGACCGTGATCGCCCTCGTGCTGCACGCCATTCTCTTCCTGATCGTCTTTCCGGAGATCAAGTATCGGGCACCGGATGCCGAGCGGACGCGGCGGGTCATGGTCGTGCGCAAGTACACGCCGCCGCCGCCGCCGAAGAAGCAGAAGAAGCAGATCGTTCGCAAGCTGACGAAGAAGGTTCCGCTTCCCGATCCGACTCCGGATGAGCCGGAGCCGATCATCGAGCCCGAGCCTGAACCCGAGCCCGAGCCGATCGATCCCGATGTCGAGATCCTGATCGGTAACCCGGAGCCGCCGCCGCTCACCGGCCCGCTGATGCCGGGAATCGGGGGTGTCACCGAGCCTGAATTGATCCCGGAGACGAGGATGGATCCGGAGTACCCCGAACTCGCCCGACGGGCGCGGATCGAGGGCAAGGTGATTCTCCAAGTGATCGTCCAGAAGGACGGGACGATCGGCGATCTGAGCGTTTTGTCTGAACCGGCGGCCAACCTGGGCTTCTCGGATGCGGCCCTCGCCGCGGTGGAGCAATGGCGCTACCGTCCGGCGATGCAGAACGGTCGTCCGGTGGATGTGTTCATCACGGTTGTCGTCACTTTTGCGCTTGAATAGACAAGCTGACTGGTGTTCAGGATCAGGGGGGCTCGCAGGAAGATGCGGGCCTCCTTTAATATTATTGTGCTTTTTACGCCTTCGCGTTTATTTTGCTTGTTGCGGTGTTTTTTCCGCGACGTGAACTTGGCAAGACGTGCACAGAGCGGGGTTTGGCCACAGAATATTTGTTATGGCGTTGCTGAACACGCCAAGGGTGGCCCCCGCGACCCGATCGGGACACAAGTTCTGGAGGAACTCCAATGAACAGCAAATTCACGACCTCGCGCTTCATCATCCTGTCTCTCACCCTCGTCGCTCTGGCGATCACGCCGGTGCTGGCGGACTACGATGCCGGGCTGAGCTATTTCAAGCAGGGCGAGTACGTGAAGTCTGCCGCGGAGTGGGAAGCCGTCGTTGCCAACGCCCCCGAGTACTCTTTCGGCTACGCGATGCTCGGAAACTGCTACCTGAAGCTCAAGAAGTACCGGGATGCAGAGCCTCAGTTCCGCAAGGCGATCGAACTCGCTCCCGGAAAGTTTGACTACCACGCCAACCTGGCGAGGACCATGCTCAAGTTGAAGAAGTATGACGAAGTCATCGTTGTACTCGACCAGGCGGAGTCCCTCGCCAAGGATGCCAAGCACAAGCTCGTCCTGGCCAAGATGCGCGGGCTGTCGCTCAACCAGGTCAAGGACTATGCGCGCGCGGAGTCCGATCTCAAGTTGGCCAATCCCTCGAAGGATCACCAGGTTGCCAGTGCGCTGGTTCGCGCCTGTTACAGCACCGGCGACTACAGTTGCCTGAAGAAAGCCACGCAGCAGGCGCTCGCGCTGAAGCCGTCTGACGAGCGCTCGCTGAATCTCTTCGTCCGTTTCGCGGTCGATGCGGCGCGCAGAGAGAAGAACGCCGCGAAGAAAGTGAGTTACTACTCCGACGCGGCGGCCAAGGGCGCCACACTGGTCAAGATCTCCAAGGACAAGGTCAAGGCCCATTCCCTCTACGGGGCGGCCCTCCTCGGGACGAAGAAGAAGTACAGCCAGGCGATCGGCCAGTTCCTCGAGGTGCTCAAGCTCGAGCCGAAGAACTGCAACGCCATGCTGAACATCGGTAC
>JANTFM010000005.1 GCA_024763475.1 Acidobacteriota bacterium
CGGCCACGCGCGGCTCCTCGGTCAGGGGTGGCGCGTATCTTGACAGAGCTCTCGTGCGGGGTCCACGTGGGGTCAGGTCTGCAGGCCCTTGTCGATCGCCAGAATGAGGTGAGCGTGCCCCTCATCGACGGCGAAGCTCATCTCGAAGTTGTGCGGGGCTTCAGCCGTGTCAGTCGGCGGCGTGTGTGGCGAATCGATCCGGTAGACGTCCTCGCCCTCCTTGATACCGGGAAGGACGACGCCGCAGATGATGTTGATCATCTCTCCGAGCGCATCGATCTGGTCCTCCTCAGAGGGCGTCTCATCTTCTCCCATGATGTTGGCGGCAAGCTCCGGGAGGAGTGAACGGCTGAGCCTGAGGGTCATTCTCCCTTTGAGCGGGCCAGAGAACTCGACGCAGGATGAGGTCCAGGCGACGTCGTCGGGAGAAAGATCCTCACCAGGCACGGCGGTCATGAAGGCCGTGTCGGAGAAGGATCTCTCGACGGCCTCCGCGATCAGGTCAGAAACTGAGGCTTGAGTCTGCTGTGTCATGGACGGTCTCCACCTTGTCGCGGTCATCGATCAGGGAGTCGAGGATCTCGCGGAGCTGGCTCGGGTTGAAAGGTTTCTTGATGAATGAGGCGTCGAGAACCTCGAGACGATGAACGCGGGCCGCGCTTCCTTCACTGGAGATGACGACGACGGCCGTATCCGCGAGCTCGACGACCTTCCTCATTTCCGTGACGACCTCCTCGCCGTTCATCAGGGGCATGTTGATGTCGATCAGCAGCAGGTCGATCGCTTCGCGCCGCATGAGCTCGAGTGCTTCAATGCCATTCTTGGCCTTGTGGATCTCTGCGATGTTCAAGCCACACATCTTGACGGCTTTCGTGACCATCGATCGCATGACACCGCTATCGTCGACTACCAGCACCTGGAGTGCCATGATCGCCTCCCGGGCCCCTAGAGGGGCACGTCCTTCCCGTGAATCAAGAGAGTGGTCTCTCCGGTTGCCAAGTACAGATACATCGTTCGGGACATGTCCCCTCCGACACTCTCAGCAGAGATGCTGATCCCGTTCTTCCAGAGGAGCTTCTTCAGCATCGTGATGTTTCGCTTGCCGATCTTGAACAAATCGTTTGCGCCCCGCGTACTCGCCCCGCCCGCAACCTTGACGACGATGCGCTCCTTCTTCGCGCCCGCGGCGTAGGCCTGGCGAAAGAGCTGCGGAATCCCCGTGTCGACGAAGATGTAAGGGTTCTTCTCGGCTTTGGCCGAATCCACGGAGGAGTTCGGGAGCATGGCATGCAGCATGCCTCCGACCTTGGTCACAGGGTCGTACACTGTCACGCCGAGGCAGCTGCCCAGTGCGTGGGTCACGATTTGCTCGACCCCGCCAGACGAGATCTTGAGATCGCTCACTCCGACGCTCAGCTTTCCGCTGACGGGTGTGACAAGATTCACCGGAGCTTCCTGTAGGTGGCTGGCTGAATGTACTGGTAAGCGTGATCAAGACCATTGATGGACTCCGAGTGGCCGATCAGGAGGTATCCGCCGGGTCCAAGCAGGTCATGGAAGCGATTGATGAGCTTCTCCTGGGTTGGCTTGTCGAAATAGATCATCACGTTGCGGCAAAAGATCACGTCGAAGGGGCCGCTCATCGGCCAGTCCCCCATCAAGTTCAAGTGCGCAAAGGAGACCGGTGTTCGCAGCTCGGGCTTGACCTGCCATTCGTCGTACTGACTGTTCTTGATAGGAACGAAGTGTCTTCTCAGGAGTTCCTCGGAGACATCGCCAAGCGCCTTGCGTTCGTAGACACCTTGCCGGGCCTGGTCGATCACCCGGTCCGAGAGATCGGTGGCGAGGAGGCGGAAGTCCCATGCCGCATACTGTTTCAGGGTCTCCCTGAGCACCATGACGATCGTGTAGGCCTCCTGTCCCGTGGAGCAGCCGGCGCTCCAGATTCTCAGTGAGCGTCGACCCTGGTCCAGTTCGGGAACGATCGTCTCTCGCAGGAACTGGAAGTGGATCTCCTCGCGGAAGAAGCTCGTCTTGTTCGTGGTCAGCACGTCGATCATTCGACGCAGTTCGTCTCCCGAGCGCTCTGCGGAGACAAAGTCGAGGTACTCCCCGAATTCGGGGAGCGAGCAGGCGCGCATTCGCTTGCGCAGACGCGCCGCGACCAGGGCTTGTTTACCGTCGTTCAGAGCGATGCCCGCATGCTTGTAGAGTAGATCGACAACCCGCCGAAACTGGGTCTCATCGAGATCTGGGCTCGCTAGCAGAGAGGATTCCATGCCCACACGACCTCCACATCCACGAGAGTCGGCATCGCAGGACAGTCCCACGATTCCCTCTCCCGGTGTTCGTCGTATCGACCGCGGGCCGCGCGACTTAATTCAGAGTGTTGACGAAGAGATCGCGTCGACGAAGCGATCCCCGAAGAAAAACGGCCGGGGTCTCTGGCCCGACCGTCAGTCTTGCAACCACTTTGGCTCCGCGCCACCAACAAGGTCTCTGTGCTATCGACAACACCACCGACACTGCCCCACAGGGGGCAGACTCTTGCTCAACCTATTGGTATGCGAGCTCTTCGATCCTCCGTGCTAACTGTTGAGGATTTCCTCGAGCTCTTTGCCCGCACGGAACTTGACCACATTCTTCGCCGGAATCGGAATCTCTGCGCCGGTCTGCGGATTGCGGCCCATGCGACCCTTGCGCAGGCTCATCGTGAAGGTGCCGAAACCGACGAGAGTCGTGCGCTCGCCCGCTTTCAGGGAATGTGCGATGCCATCCACCATCGCCTCGATGGTCTTGGCAGCGGCTGCCTTGGTGATCCCGGCATCAGCAGAGATTTTGTCGATCAGCTCAGACTTGTTCATAACCGCTCCTTGGCGTTTGGGACGACTGACGCGCGCAGTTCAGGCTCGCTGGCGTCGCGTTCGCACCGTCCTGTATCGGGTTTGTCTATCATGGGTTGCCCTAAGAGGTCAATGGTATCGCGTAAACGTTGACTGGCCCGGAGTCAGGGCCCGAGCCGCTATTGCAGGTCTGGGCCATGGTGAGCCAGGGCGAGTAGAATGCCTCCATGGACAAGAAACGACTCGAGGCGCTACTCCGCCAGGTCAGCCAGGGATCCCTCTCCGTGCGATCCGCCGCCGAGCGTCTCGCGGCTCTCGAGACCGCGAAGCTCGAGACGGACAAGCTCGAGTATGCCCGCATCGATCATCATCGACCTCTTCGAAGGGGTATCCCGGAGGTCGTGCTTGGCGAGGGAAAGTCCCCAGGCCAGATTCAGGGGATCGTCGAGCATCTGATCGAGAGAAGAGCCCCGGTTCTCGTCACACGCCTCGAGGCTTCCGTCGGCGAGACGCTCGCCGAACGGCATCCGATCGGCCGCTACGATCCGCTCTCCCGCACCTACTTCGCTCGTTCGGCGAAAACAAGACGTAAGCCAAGGCCGGGCTTGGTGATCGTTTCCGCTGGAACCGCAGACCTCCCGGTGGCAGAAGAGGCGGCGGTGACGGCCGAGGCGTTCTCGCTGGTCCCCGATCGTATCTATGATGTGGGCGTGGCCGGCCTGCACCGGCTTCTCGAGCACCTCCCGCGCCTGCGTCAGGCGAAGGTCGTGATCGTCGTCGCGGGGATGGAGGGCGCGCTACCCTCTGTCGTTGCAGGGCTTGTGGAGGCTCCGGTGATCGGAGTGCCGACCAGCGTGGGCTACGGGGCTGCCCTGGCAGGGTTCACTGCGCTGATGGGTATGCTCAGCTCCTGTGCCGAGGGTTTGACCGTGGTCAATATCGACAATGGCTTCGGGGCGGCCTGCGCGGCGAGGGTCATCCTCCAGCGCTGAAGCTAAGGCATGCAGGACCACACGAAAGCGGATCTTCGCGGAAGCTAAATCCCTAGACAAATTAGCCTTGCACGCTCGGTAACATCGAAGTAACATTCTGTCAACCGTGCTTTCGGCATCTGTCCGATCGGCGGGTTGGTATGGGTCCTTGGGGGGGCCTATGCAGGATGATTATAGGGAACGATACGGTGAGGGGTCAGGGTATTTCCGCCCTGAAGAGGCAAATAGGTCGGGTACGAGGAGGGCTAGAGGCTCTGGCAGCAGCTTTCGGTGTGACGGGCGCCTCTGCGCTCTCGCGGGTGGACCTTGGAAGTCCCTCATTGGGGAATCCACAGGGTTTTGCGGACATCGGAGTCGCGCTTGACCGCTTCGGCTAGGACTTATGCCGGGACGCTCTTTCAGGGATTACGTCGAGGAGGTACGCGCCGCCTCAGATATCACCGACGTCGTCGGTGAATCCGTCTCTCTGCGCAAGGGTGGCAAGGACATGGTCGGCCTGTGTCCGTTCCATCAGGAGAAAACACCGAGTTTCCGCGTCGATCCGGTCAAGGGCGTGTTCTTCTGCTTTGGGTGCAATGCTGCCGGTGACGTCTTCAGCTTCGTGAGTCAGCTCCACGGCATCAGCTTCAAGGACGCTGTCGAGATGCTCGGTGAGCGACACGGGATCTCTCCTCCGACGCAGAGAGCTCCCGAGGCCCAAGCGGCGGAGCGCAAGCGCCGCCGGGTTCTCGAGGCCTTGGAAGCGGCCAACGCGTTCTTCCAGTCTCGTCTTGGATCGCCGGACGGCGCTCCGGCCAGGGACTATCTGGCGCGCCGGGGCATCGATGAGGACGTGGTGCGTCGCTTTGGCCTCGGTTTCGCCCCCGACGCCTGGGATGGGCTGCTTCGCCACCTGTGCGGCCGCGGTTACGAGGTTGAGACCCTGCTCGATGCGGGGCTGGTTATTCCCCGCAAGGGTGGTCGCGGCAATTACGATCGCTTTCGCTCGAGGATCACCTTTCCGATCCGCGACACGGCCGCTCGCACGGTCTCATTTGGTGGCCGCACGATCTCGGATTCGGAGCCGAAGTACCTCAATGGACCGGAGAGCCTGGTCTACAGCAAGAGCCGTGTTCTTTTCAGGTATTCCGAGGTTGCCCAAGAGATCCGCAAGGGTGGCCGCGCGGTCATTGTCGAAGGATATTTTGATGCGGTGGGCTTGGCGGCTCGAGGTGTGCCGGCCGTTGTTGCGGTGTGCGGTACCGCGCTGGGCTCGGCGCACGCGGGTCTTCTCCGCCGGCTGACGGAGGAGGTCGTCTTGTTCCTGGACGGGGACCGTGCTGGTCGCCGGGCCGCCAGACGTGCGATGCAGCCTCTGATCGAGGCGGGGCTCGGGGTCCGCGTTGCCCTCCCTCCGGAGGGAGAGGATCCTGACGACCTTGCCAGGAAGGGCGGTCTCGCCGCCGTGATGGAATGCCTGGATGGGGCGATGGACATGCCGGAGTTCCTGGTGGCAGAAGCCAAGCGCGAGTTTGATGTCGAGACCCTTCGAGGCAAGGTTTCGGCTTTGGAGATGATTCTTGGTCACCTCGTGCTGCTCCCGAGTTCGCTGGCACGTGCGGAGGCGAGCGATCGGGTGGCGGATGGACTGGGTGTGAAAGACGACATCGTCCGTGAGGAGTTGCAGCGGGCGGCCCGGCAGCGGCGAGGCAAGCTCCAGCCATCCCTGGGGGCGCCGGATACGGCCAGGCCGGAGTTCGCGCGCAGCGAGGCGGTTCTTCTCCGGTATTTTGGTGGAGAGGCCTCCACTCACGACGGGGAAGCGGCCGTCGAGTTGGCAAAGCAGTTACCAATGGCGGCCTTGAGCCATCTTTGCAGGAAGGCCATCGAGCGTTGGCTCGAGGCCCGTTCGGAGAACGAACCCTGGACGCTCCGGCAGATGGCCGATGCGATCAGTGGACCTGAGGCTCAGCAGGTGCTTGCCTTGGCCTTCGAATCCGCGGCGGAGCCGGGAATCGAAGAGGCCCGGGGGTGTTTGCTCACTCTCAGGGAGCAGGGACTCAAGGCTCGATTGCAAGCGGTGCAGGAAGAGATCGACAAGACCCCGGGCACGGATGCTCGGGATCGCCTGGTCCAGGAGATGTTCCGTCTGGGCCGCGCAATCCAGGAACTCCACGGGGCGCCCAGCACCGGATGAGTTCCTCGGGACGGGTCGATTGGGCTTGCGACCAGCTGTGGCTGGGCGCGTGGTGGCCTCCAGGGCGGCGGATGGACCGCAAGTTCTGGAAGCAAAGGCAGTAGTTGCAGCTTTGGCAGGATAACAGTAGGGCTAGGCGATAGTGGGTACTTTCCGGCTCAGGAAATATCCGGGGCCCGGGAGATCGGACATTGCGGATCGATGAGAAGTACGAGGAGGTTGTCAATCTCCTCGCCATGGGTAAGCAGAAGGGCACCCTCACTCGCGATGACATCAAAGAGCAGCTTCCGGACGAACTGCTCGCTGATCAGCGCGAACTGGATGAGGTCCATGAGCTTCTGAAGGCCCAGGAAATCGACGTGCTCGAGCCAGATCAAGAAATTGAGCGAGACTCTGAAGAGATCTCGGATCCTATCCCCGGGAGACGGGGCGATCTGCGGCGGAAGAGCGATCCGGCGCCAGTGGCGGAGCACGATCGGACGAACGACCCGGTGAGAATGTATCTCCGGGAGATGGGAACTGTGCCGCTTCTTACGCGAGAAGGGGAAGTTTCCATCGCCAAGAGGATTGAAGAAGGCGAACTAAAAGTCTTGCGGACGCTTTCGCAGAGCCAGTTCATTCTCGAGGAGCTGCTCACAATTCCCGAGAGGCTCAAGCTACAGCCCAAGTCTGTTGAGGAGTTCTTCACGATCTCTGAGGACTCCCTGGGCGTCGGTGGAAGCAACCTTGCCCGTGAGGCGCTGATCAAGCTTAAATTGACCTACGCGACCAAGCGCATCACTAAGATCAGGCGCAAGGCCAAAGATCTCAGCGGAGTCCTGACCAGGATGGAGCGCCTCAAGGTTGGCGCCAAGGCCCATACGGAGGCCAGCGCCAAGCGCGAGAAGCTGGAGAAGGACATCTCCCTGGCGATTCGTGCGATCGGACTCAACCAGAATTACGTCGAGCGGCTGGCTCGCGAGGTGAAGGAGGCCAATCGGCGCGCAAGCCGTCATGGTCGAATCGCCCAGGATCTCAAGCGGCGTCTCAAGACAGCGCGGGATGCCGCGATGAAGAAGGACCTGCGACGAAAAGTCGAAGATGCCAACGAGGAACTCGCGATCATCGAGGCAGAGACGCGCTGCAGTGCCGAAGAGCTCTCCCTCTTGACCCGGAAGATCATCCGCGGCGAGGCGGAAGCGGCGCAGGCGAAAAAGGACCTGATCGAGGCGAACCTGAGACTCGTCGTCTCCATCGCCAAGAAGTACACCAACCGTGGACTGCAGTTCCTCGACTTGATCCAGGAGGGGAACATCGGCCTGATGAAAGCGGTCGATAAGTTCGAGTATCAGCGTGGGTACAAGTTCTCGACCTACGCCACCTGGTGGATCAGGCAGGCCATCACCCGCGCCATTGCGGACCAGGCCCGAACGATCCGGATCCCGGTGCACATGATCGAGACGATCAACAAGCTCGTGCGAACGGCGCGAGCTCTCGTACAGGAACTCGGGCGGGAGCCAACACCCGAGGAGATCGCAAAGCGCATGGACGTCCCGGCGAGCAAGGTGCGCAAGGTGCTCAAGATCGCCCAGGAACCGATCTCCCTGGAAACGCCTATTGGTGAGGATGAAGACTCGCACCTCGGAGACTTCATCAAGGACACGAAGTCGCCATCCCCGGTCGATGCGGTTGTCAGGAAGAACCTCAAGGAGCAGACCGGGACCGTGCTCAAGACACTCACGCCGCGAGAGGAAAAGGTCCTCAAGATGCGCTTCGGCGTGGACGAGCGCAGCGAACACACGCTGGAGGAAGTCGGCCAATCCTTCGCGGTGACCCGCGAGAGAATTCGCCAGATCGAATCCAAGGCGCTTCGCAAGCTCCGTCAGCCGTCACGCTCCCGCATACTCAAGCCCTTCCTCGGCGGAGGCTCCGGACCGGCGGCGGGAGTTTGATCGGAACAGGCTGACAACGAACGAATCGTTGCATGAAAAAGGGCGGCCGCCTGGCCGCCCTTTTCTTGTGCGATTCCGAAGAGGAATCGGAGTGCCTGGTGCTGCAGGGATTCGGCTACTCGCCGTCGTCTCCGATGGCCTCGTCCGGGCAGGAGTCCATGGCTTCTTCGCAGGCTTCCGTCTCGTCAGCGTTCTCGGGCTGCTTGAAGACGAGGGCGTGATCATCATCATCGTCCATCTTGAAGTTGTCGGGAGCGGTGCTCACGCAGACCTGGCAACCGCTGCAATTCTCATCCACATAGAACTTGCCGGGTACGTTATCGTCTTGCTTGGCAGACTTGTCAGCCATGAGGTCGGCCTTTCTCGAGATCATCCTCGAATTTGACCCCGGTCTTCGCCCTGGGTCGGTAGATAAGGGTTGAACAATCCAGCGCTAAGTTAGCCCGATTCGTCCCAAAAAACCAGATCTAGTAGGCCGCTGTTGGCCAGAAAAACTTACGCGGAGAAAGCAGTAAAGCGGTCGCCATGGCAAGACTCCAGGGAAGGGCGACGAACACGAGTGCGGTGAGATAGAGATTCGTCACATTCTTCGCCGGTCGAGAGTGCCCTTGGCTGCGTTGGGCCTCCGCCACATACTCCCGGTTTCGCGTCGTCGGCCCGCCTTGTCAGAGACGCCGTTGGCTCGCCGAATCGTGCGACGGGTTTTCTAGGTTTCCGAGCCTTTTGGTGCAGGGAAGGAGGTTGGGGAGCCACCGACCTCGAACTCAACCCGTCCGGCCGTGATGCCTTCACTCATGAGCCGATCGAGGTCCGCGCGCGACTCCGCCTTCAACGAGCGCTCGAAGAGGGCCAAAGTGTACTCTCCGGGAGGCAGCGTATTGGCCGGCACGACGGCTTCGTATTCTTGACAGGACCACTGGGCATGACGAATTGCGCTGCGACTCGAGGTCAGGACTTGGTACATCGCCCTTCTCTCAGGTGGGGAGGAGGATTCCGTTGGCCCCGGGCTCGCCGTCTCTGTCGCGGTCTTCTGGAAGAGAACGACACGGGGCGGGCCATTCCGTCCGCAGCTCACGAAGCGCAGCGCGAGCTGGTCACTTCTCGCGAGACGCTCTCCGTCTCGGATCGGAATGAAGCCCCGCCGGGATGCGTCTCGGGGGATCTCGAGCTGCGGCTTGCCTTCGTCGCGGAACAGGAAATCGCGGCCGCTGTTCCTTCCGAGGCGCAGGGCTGACAGCTGGGCGATGCGGTCGGCAGGTGAGGGAATGCTCACAAGTGCGCTGGAGGCGCCGACGTCACCGGTGAGCAGGTCCTCGACAACCACGCGAATCTCGTAGTTCCCTGGTCCGGGCAGCTGGCAGTGGGACTCGAGCACCAGCATGGCGGGAGGATGCCGGGTGGGAGGACGGGGTGCTCGGATGATTCGTGCAACGCCGTCTCCGAGGCGACAGAGCTCGCGTTCCTTCTGGTCGGTCACAACACCTTCCCATGAGATGCGTGCCAGGTAGGAGTGCCCCTCTCCACCGGGCTGGAAGAGCAGGTCCGTCAGCAGCACGGAGACCTCGACGGGTGTGTCGAGTTTTCCCCCGTTCAGCGCCGGATAGGCTGCGGTGACCCTGACCTCGGGGAAGTTGTGAGAGCTGGGCTCGATCAGGGCGGCCAGGCGGTGTTGCTCTCGAGTTGCATTCTCGCCGAGCAGGGTAAAACCCGACGGTGTGCGGACGCGGTAGCGCCAGAACTCTGGATGGGTCTTCGTATCGAGATCGACGAGCACCGTGTGCCTCTTGGAGCCCTTTCGGGGCGGGTCGACGGGCACGCTGAAGAGGTAGTAGCAGGAAAGCTGGGAGAGGGCCCTCTCGAAGCTGATGGCGAGTCGTCCGGCGGAGTGGATGGCCTCTCCTCCCGTATTCGAGGCCATGTAGCTCATCAGGCGAGAGTTTCTTGCGAGGGAGCGGTCCCCGGAAAGGCCCCGCGCATCCACCGGCCAGATCGTGAAGCCTTTCTGGGCCGCGTGGAGAGTCTCCGTGACCTGCGTCAGCCAGAGCTCCTCGCTGAGATCAAACCACCCGCTGGTGAAAAGGACCAGCGCCTTGCGCCCGGGAATGGACGCGTGGGCGATCATCACGCTTTCGAGCGCAGCGATCGAGGGCCTGGGGTCGACATCGAGGCGGGCCAGCGACATTCCCGGTGCTGCTGGAAGAGCTTGACCCATCTCCACACGGTTCGAAAAAATGTCGATCGCAGAACTCTCGATCTTGATCGCGGGCACACCCCTCACGAAATCCGGAGTGTCATCACTGGTGGCTCCTGAAAGCGCATCCGGAGACGTGAAGGCTTCTTCTGAATTCTGCTCCAGCTTGCCGGAAACAGACGAGTCGGTGATCCGAGAGGGCCCTACCGAAACCAACGTTTCGAGGGTGCGGGCGGCTTCTCGAATGGCCTCGGGTTGACTCGTGAAACCCTCTGTTAGAGGAAGGAGTTTCCT
The DNA here is from genome assembly GCA_024763475.1 of Acidobacteriota bacterium. Classification (GTDB taxonomy): domain Bacteria; phylum Acidobacteriota; class Polarisedimenticolia; order J045; family J045; genus JANTFM01. The sequence goes on from JANTFM010000005.1 coordinate 10,428, forward strand.
CGAGTAGACCAGGATCTTCACTCGGAGCGATACCTGCTCGCTGCGCTGCGCGAGCTCGTCGAGCGCCTGAACCACGGCATGCCGCATGTTGGGTGCGAGGAAGTTCAGGTCTATGAACACGATGAGCGTAGGTTGCTCGCTTGCCAGAAAGCCCTCGCGCTGAGCGGGCGCGCTGCCGCAAACCTCATCGAACTCCACCTTGTCGGCGGCCTCGCCTTCGAGCAACTTGCCGTCGAGGCGCAACTTGAACACCTCTCTCGAGAGTCCTTTCACCGAAGCCCAATCGCTCCCCTTGGGGTCGATCACCGAGACGTCGATCTGGACGCGATTGACGCTCTCCCGCTCGATATGGGGGGTTGCAAAAGGCGGAGGGTCCTCGGCGCGAGAGTAGGGGCCCGAAGCCCATGGCGCGAGACCGGCCAGGACGAGCACTATGGGCGGAATGACAGTGGCGAAGAACCGCTTTACGTGTGATAAACTGTGTGTTTTGGGGTCCATAGCTCAGATGGTTAGAGCGGCTGACTCATAATCAGCTGGTCCCAGGTTCGAGCCCTGGTGGGCCCACCAAGCAATAGGACCCGCCTCACGCTCGTGATGAGTACGACTCGGGACGATCTTTGGGACTCGCGCGCCGCGAACGACCGTGACGAGTTCAACTGTTCGGACCCGTAGAATGCTCTTTCGGAGGATCGGCATTGAGAGAGAATATTCGGAATCTTGTGCGCTTGCAGGAAATTGCTTTTGAGATGCGCGATCTCGAGGCGAGGCGTGCCCAGGCTCCCGCTGCTCTCGCGGAGCTGGAACTTAGCTTCCAACAGACGCGAGAAGAGATTGGTGCAGCTCGTTTGAAGCACGAGTCTCTGGTCGATCAGAGACATCAGTTGTCCGAAGAGCGACAAGAGGCCGCTGAAAGACGTGCCAAAGCCCAGAAGAAGCTCATGACGGTCAGCAATCAGCGCGAATACAGTGCGGTGCTGAACGAGATCGATGCTACCGAGGCCCTCCTCGCGAAGTTGGACGAAGACATCACGCAATGCAACGTGGAGATCGAGCAACTCGAGGGCCCGGCGACGGAGGCCGATACGCACATCGCTGTCGAGCAGGAGAAGCTCGAAGCGGCGAAGGCACGGATCGAGAAGGACTTGGGGGTTGCGGTCACGCGCCTCGACGAACTCGTCAGTCAGCGCGAAACGCTGGTCATCGAGTTGCCGGTGGCTGAGGTTCGCCGCTTCGACGCGGTGTTCCGTGCCCGTGGTGGGATCGCCATGGCTGCGGTTGAGAAGGGTGCTTGCTCAGCCTGCCACGTTCGCCTCAGGCCTCAGATCATCTCCCTGGCTCGTCGCGGGACGGAGCTGGTGACCTGCGACAGCTGCCGCCGCTTCCTCTATGTAGCAGACAAGCCCAGCGGCGCGGACGAGATCGAAGAAGCACCTGCTGCTGAGAGCAGTGGGTCGGTCCGACAGCCCAACCAGGCTGGCTAGTGTCCTCACGCGGGCCCTTGGTCCGCGTTGTTCTGGTCGCGAAGACTCTGCCGTGCAGGCGCCTGAGGGATGGAGAGATCGCATGAAGGTCAAGGCATGGGTTGATGGCGGCGCTCGCGGTAACCCGGGTCCAGCGGGCTGGGGGGCCTACCTCGTAGCGATGGATGGCTCGCCGCTCAGCCAATGCTGGGGCTTTCTCGGTAAGGCTACGAACAACGTGGCGGAGTACCAGGGGTTGATCGAGGCGCTGTCCCTGGCATTGGAGCTAGGTGCCAGCGAGATTGAAGTCCGGACGGATAGCCAGCTAATCGAGCGTCAGGTCAAGGGTGTGTACCGGGTGAAACAGCCTCATCTGCGCAAGCTTTATGATGAGGTGAAAGTGCTCGCGCAGCGTTTCTCCTCTTTCGTGATCCTGCATGTGCCTCGGGAAGAGAACAAGGATGCCGATGCGTTGGCCAATCGTGCGATGGATGAGCGTGCCTCCGGGAAGGAGTCGTTGGTCTAAGAGTCGTCTCGATAGGGGAACATGAGGCGCTCCCGGCCTCTGCTCCGGTCGGCTTGCCCGCGAGTGTTCCGGCGCGCAGACTCAGTTGCCGAAGGATGGAAGACATGGACGCGAAGGATCGTCTCCGGGTTGTCGAGGGCAGAATCGCAGCCGCTGCGGAGCGTGCGGGCCGGGATCCGGCCACCGTCCAGCTCGTTGCGGTGAGCAAGACCCATCCGGCGGGTTCTGTGCGGGAGCTTTCCGCAGCAGGAGCCGCTCTCTTCGGTGAGAGCCGTGTGCAGGAGGCCGCGGATAAGATCCCTGGAGCCCCTGGGCTGCGCTGGCACTTTATCGGCCGGCTTCAGCGCAACAAGGCCCGCAAGGCCGTACAACTCTTCGAGCTGATTCATTCCGTGGATTCCCTGCGCCTCGCGAACACGCTCACGCGGCTGGGCGAGGAGAGGGCGGAAGCCGTTGAGGTCCTGGTTGAGGTCAAGATCGGCGGAGAGACGAGCAAGGGAGGCGTTCGTCCTGCGGATCTCGAGGCGTTTCTGCGGCAGCTTCAGGGACGGAGCGGGCTGCGTGTTTGCGGCTTGATGACGATTCCTCCTCCCGTACGTTCCGCAGAGGACCAGCGTCCGGCGTTTCGCCGCCTGGCAACCCTCGCGCAAGAGATGCGGAAACTGGAACTCGAAGGCGTATTGATCAATGAGCTCTCCATGGGCATGTCGTCCGACTATGAGATCGCTGTCGAGGAAGGAGCGACTCTCGTCCGCGTCGGCACGGCACTCTTCGGCCCGCGTCGCCCCTGGCCCCGGTAAGTGAAGAGCAGGTCGTCTACGGGCTCGTTCGCCGTTGCAAGTGTCTTTACACGCTCACGCTATGGTCTTATCGTGGGCGGGTTCACAGCGGAGTGACCCCATGCCTTTGACACCTCTCGACATCGAGTCCCGTTCCTTCAAGAGAGAATTCGGCGGATATCGTCGTTCGGAAGTGGATGCGTTCCTCCGCTCCAGCGCGGACGCGCTGTCCCATGCCGTTCTCGAGCGGGATGATCTGGGACGGCAGCTACTTGCTGCTCGGGAGGAAGTCGACGGGTTCCGGCAAAGGGAACGTACACTGATGGAGGCGTTGTCCTCTGCGGAACGACTGGCCGAGGAGCGCAAAGCGATGGCCGAGACGGAGGCGGAGCGCATCGTGGCGGATGCCCGCCGTCATGCCGAGCAGATGGTCATGCGAACCCGTGGCGAGGTCACCCGCATCGAGCAGCAGATTCTCCGGCTGAAGGTCGAGCGCGAGACCTTCGAGAACAGGCTTCGCGGCCTGCTCGACGAGCATCGTCGCTTGCTCGAGGTCCGTAAGCAGGAGGTTGGCGTCGCAGAAAAGCTGCGTTCGCGGTCGACTCTTCCTCCGCCGTCCAGCAGTGCCGGCCCGGAAACGCTCTGACCCCGATCAGGAACAGGAGACCATGACCAGCAAGCCCTCGGCAGACTTTCTCCTCGTGGGGGCCTCGGAACTCGTCACCTGTGCCGGAAACGCGCCGGCTGTCGGTGCGGAGCAGTCGCGTGTCGCGGTCATCGAGAACGGTGCGATCGCGGCACGCGATGGCATGATCGTCTGGGTGGGTAAGGAGAAGAACATCGACGCCGAGGTCGATGTGGCGGCGGAGGCGACACGTCTCGATGTGGGCTTCCGTGCGGTGCTGCCGGGCCTCGTGGATACCCACACGCACATGGTGTGGGCGGGTGATCGCGGCGATGAATTCGACAGGCGTCTTGAAGGGGCTACCTACTCGGAGATCCTGGCTGCTGGTGGCGGCATCCTGCGTACGGTCGACGCGACGCGCCAGGCGACCTTCGAGGCCCTGCTGAGTGCCGCAGGCGCCCGTCTTGAGAGAATGTCCCGCTGGGGAACCACTTCTGTTGAGGTGAAGAGCGGCTACGGTCTTGAGCCGGCGAGCGAGTACAAGATGCTCGAGACCGTGCTGGAACTTGGCAAGCGCCATCCCCAGGAACTCGTGCCGACCTTTCTTGGCGCCCACACGCTGCCCAGGGAGGCGCGCGGGTCGCAGCGGGCCAGGGAGCGATACGTGGATCTCGTCTGTGAGGAGATGATTCCCACGGTTGCCAAGCGGCACCTGGCGCGTTTCGTTGACGTGTTCATCGATGAGCATGCCTTCGGTCTCGCGGAGGCTCGGCGGGTGTTGGAGTCTGGGCGCCGGGCAGGACTCGGGTTGAAGATTCACGCGGACCAGCTCAGTTCGGATGGTGGTGCGGAACTCGCGGGAGAGCTCGGAGCGGTGAGTGCGGACCATCTGGAGCATCTCTCCCCCGAAGGCATGTCGGCCCTGGCCCAGTCCGGTACGGTCGCGGTGATGCTCCCGGGCGCGACGCTCTTCCTTAGGTCCCACGCGTACGCGAACGGGCGGGCCCTGATCGAGGCCGGTGTCCCCGTGGCGGTCGCGACGGATGTCAACCCGGGCAGTTGCCCGAGCGAATCCATGCCGCTGATGATGCAGCTCGCGTGTTTGTACTGTGGGCTCTCGGTCGATGAGGCGATCGTCGCGGGGACGGCGAATGCGGCTGCGGCATCCGGCCTCGAGGATCGCTGTGGGAGCCTCGAGCCTGGGAAGCGCTGTGACCTGCTCGTACTCGATGCCCCGGAGCGTCGGCAGCTGATCTACAAGCTCGGTTCTCCGCAGATCCACATGGTCGTGGCCCGCGGTCTCGTGCTTAGCTAGAAAAGACGAGCGGCCCCGAAGGGCCGCCCGATGTCCGCGTCATCCCGCCACGAAATGAGCGCTACATGCGGAAACTCTGGAAGGTCTCATCGTAGGCCCAGACCCACTGGTAGACAGCGAGATCGACCTCGACCTTGTGCTTGACTTTCAAGACCACGGCGTTTTTTGTGCGATCCACCTTGATCTGCTTCTTGCTGACCGGGATACCGATTTCAATGCTCTTGTCGTAGATCTCCTTCGCGAGTGCGTCGGCGCTGAAGCGCCCTCCACGGGTTGCTGCAAAGCGCGTTCGCTGTTCGCAGAAGTCGTGGAACTCGTAAACGGAAATCTTTACCGGAATAATACGAACGGCTGAGAACACCGATGCTGCCATGATGGCGAGCCAAATGATGACGCCTACTCGGCCGTTGCCGCTTTGGTTGCGCACAGAAACCTCCCATCTCGATCTCCAGGCAATCTAGGAACCAGGATCCTCCCGCGCCACCCGCCTTTTTCCAGAGCGTGCTGCCGGCCAAGGATCTTCGCTCGGCATCCGTGTATTCCGGAAAGGGCTGCATGCCCCGTGGAGCGAAGAATCTTGCACGCCACTTCTGGCGATGAAATCGTTCCATTGAGTGCCGTATTTGTTCGATACATGGCGCGTAGCGGCATGAATCCTCCGAGTCGGCGAGGTGCAACATTCTTCGCTCCACGGTGGGCTGCGTGCCAAGGGAGGGTCGCCACCCATCGAGCTATGCCCATCTTCCTCGACGAGGGATAATGCCTCGCGATGAATGTGCCCCCGCCAGGGACTGTCTCGGATCGTGAGATCCTCCGCCGGACCTCCCGGAGCTTCGCGCTGTCCATCCAGGTCCTCCCACGGGGCCTGCGCGCGCCTGTCGAGATCGCTTACCTGCTCGCCAGGGCAGCGGACACGGTTGCAGATACGGAGCTGGCGGCGCGGGAGACTCGGATCGGCCTCCTCTCGGAACTGCAGTCCTCCCTCGGGGCCGGGGCGTCGGATGTCACCCCGCGCCTGGAGCAGCTGGGTGAGCGCGGGCTGTCCGGTGCGGGAGCGGAGGATCCTACGATTCGCGCCGAGGCCGCCCTGTTGGGGCAGATCGCGCCGCTACTGCAACGCTTTCGTGAGCTCTCGCCCGCGGATCGCGAGGATGTGGCTGCGGTGGTGGAAGGTCTGGTGGAAACGATGCAGGGTGAGCTCGCGTTCTTTGGTGGCCGCGGGATCGTTGCGTTGCCTGAGGCTTCCGCGCTTGTGGCCTATACGGAGGGCATCGCCGGTTGTGTCGGCGCATTCTGGACCCGTTTGGCCGTTCGGCATTGCCGAGGACTGCGTGAAAGCATCGCGACCTCCCTGGAGATCGAGGGCCGGCGTTATGGCCGAGGCTTGCAGCTGGTCAACATCCTCCGCGATCTGCCTCGTGATCTGCGTCGCGGCATCTGCTTTCTACCCGCCAGCGAGCTTGCGGAGCTCGGACTCGAGCCGGCGGATCTGCTCGATGCCAGCGTGGCAACCCCTCTCGTGCCGCTCCTGGGCCGTTGGGAGCGCCGTGCTCATCGCGGCCTCCTGGCTGGTCTGGTCTACACCGCGCGTTTGCCTCGGAACGCCTGGTCTCTGCGCTTTGCTTCCGCCCTTCCCGCCGCAATCGGTCTGGCAACTCTGCGCCACCTGAGAGAGAGCCCCCATCGGCTCGACCCCAGCGTCAAGATTCGAGTTGGCCGTGCTGAGCTCAAGTGGATCCTGCTGCAGACCGCAGCGCTGGCGGCTTCCGGCCGTGGCGTCCTTCGCCTGGCGAGGCTGGGGAAACGAGCTCCTCGAGACGAGGGGCCCCGGAAGCGGGTATGATCCGGCCGCGGACTGGCAAGTTTTGGTCCCAAGGAACGTAGAAAGACTGTGCAGCCACGAGACTGCTTAAAAGGAGAAGGTCATGTCCAACGGTCCCAGCTGGCCGAATTCCCCCCCCGAGATTCGACTTCCCAAGCTTCCCAAGCTGCCGGGCCAAGCAATCGTCTTGGGTGTCATCGTCGTTTTCCTACTCCTCCTTTCCTGGAATTCCATCTACCAGGTTGGTGCCGAGGAGGAAGCCCTGATTCTTCGCCTGGGACGCTACACCGGGCAGACATACGGGCCGGGGCTTCACGGGATGATTCCCTTCGTAGACCAGGTGATCAACGTCCCGGTCCGCCGCCAGCTCAAGCAGGAGTTCGGCTATCGAACGCTGGAGGCGGGACGCAGGACGCAGTACGACACCCGAGACTACGCCCAGGAGTCCCTGATGCTCACTGGAGATCTCAACGTCGCAGACGTGGAATGGATCGTGCAGTACAAGATTGACGATCCCTACAAGTTCCTGTTCAAGGTCCATGACGTGGAGAGCACCTTCCGGGATCTCTCGGAAGCGGTGATGCGTACAGTGATCGGTGATCACAGCGTCGACGAGGTCTTGACCATTGGCCGCAGCAAGATCGCGGCCGAGGCGCAGCTCATGCTTCAGAAACTCTGCGACAGGTACGACACGGGCATCAGTGTCGAGCAGCTCGTGCTCCAGGATGTCAACCCCCCGGACAAGGTCAAGCCGTCTTTCAACGAGGTGAACCAGGCCATACAGGAGAAGGAGCAGCTGATCAACGTTGCGCGGGCCGAGTACAACAAGGCCGTTCCCCGGGCCGAGGGAGAAGCCCAGGAGCAGATTCGCCGGGCAGAAGGATACGCGCTCGAGCGTGTAAACAACGCCGAAGGAGACGCCGCACGCTTCCTCGCACTCTACGAGGAGTATCGCAAGTCCCCCGTCGTGACCCGGCGCCGCCTCTATCTCGAGACAGTTGCCAAAGTTCTCCCGCGCCTGGGGGAAAAGATTATCGTCGATGAGCGGCTCAAGAACATGTTGCCGGTGATGAACCTTTCGGGAGCCGGGTTCAAGCCGCCGGTTGCCGCATCCCGGAAGGGAGGTGCGAAATGAAAGCCCTCGTCGCCCTCATCTTCATCGCGATCCTGCTGCTGATCGTTGCGCCCTCGTTCATGTATGTCGTCGATGAGCCCACGCAGGTGATCATCACCCAGTTCGGCAGACCAATCGGCGGAGTCGTCAATACTCCCGGTCTCAAGTTCAAGCTGCCGGTCATGCACACTGTCAACCGCTTCGACAAGCGCTGGCTTGCCTGGGACGGGGATCGGAACCAGGTCCCGACACGGGACAAGAAGTACATCGAGATCGACTCCTTCGCTCGCTGGCGTATCGCGGATCCCCTCAAGTACTTCCAGGTGGCCAAGAACGAGCGCCGGGCGCAGACCCTGCTTGACGATGTCATCGACGGCAAGACCCGCGACGTCATTGCCTCCTACGACCTGCTGGAGGTCGTCCGCTCCACGAACCGGCCCTTCGAGATAAGCGACGATCTCAAGGAAATCGCGGTCACCGAGATGCCGAAGATCACTGCGGGCAGGACCGGAATCGAGACGGAGGTGCTGCAGCTGGCCGCAGACAAGGCCACGGAATACGGGATCGCACTGGTCGATGTTCGTTTCAAGCGCCTCGACTACATCGAGTCGGTCCGCCAGAAGGTCTATTCCCGCATGATCTCCGAGCGGCAGAGAATCGCCGAACGCTATCGCTCGGAAGGGGCGGGTCATAGCGCCGAGATCCGCGGCCAGATGGAGCGGGAGCTGCGCAAGATTCGGTCCGAGGCGTACAAGATCGCCCAGACCCTCGAGGGCGAAGCAGACGCCAAGGCCACGACGATCTACGCCAAGGCGTACAACCGCGATCCGGAGTTCTACACGTTTATGAAGACGATGGAGACGTGGGAGAACTCCCTCCGCAGCGACAGCAAGCTCCTGCTGACGACGGAGAGCGAGTTCCTGAAGTTCATGAAGAAGGCTCGTTAGTGTCCCGCCGGAGCTGTCGTCGCCTTGCCGAAGACTGTGGCAACGCTAGCTGATGGGACGTTCGACATGGCGCGGGGCGCGGCAATCCGTGTCCCCGCCACGATTTTGGGCCCCGCCTGGGGGTAGAGGAATCCATGATGGGGCCCGAAGTTTTCGTTTCGACAGCGTCCGCTCGCAATCCGCGCGATCTTCCCAGAGTTCTCGACCGATTCCTGCGCGCGGGAATCTCAGCGATCGAGCTGTCCGCTCCCCACCCGTATCTGGGAATCACAGAGATCGAATCGCTGTTGAAGGCTTCCCAGGACAGGGGAGCTAAGTTTATTCTTCATAACTACTTTCCTGCTCCGAAGGAGCCAATCGTCCTCAACCTTGCTGCAGTGCGCGATGACGACCATGAAGCGACTCTATCGCTTGTGCGGGAGGCTCTGACCCTCGCAGAAGAGACGAAATCAACACTCTATACCTGTCACGCAGGCTATCGAGCCCACGCGATCTGCCCAGCAGGCGGACAATTCAAGTTTGAACGATTAGATGTAGATGCAAAATTACGAGCGAATCACCGCCAGCGGCAGAGCCTAGCCTCGATCCTCGAGACTCCGGCCCTCCGCTCCGGCGCGCTTCGCTTCGGCATCGAGAACCTCTTCCCCTGCGAGTCCGGCGGCGAGAACGTCAGCTACTGCTGCACTCCGCCCGAAATTCTGGAGCTTCTGGACCACTTCGCGGATCAGCATCTCGGGCTGCTCCTTGACCTCGGCCATCTCTCCATCACGGCCACCCTGCTCGACTGCGACCCCGATCAGCTCCTCGACGAGGTGATCAGACTCTGCGGCGATCGTATCCTCGAGGTTCATCTCTCTGGCAACGACGGCATGCGGGATCTCCACCACCCCCTTGAGCCCACGGCGTGGCAACTCCAGGTTCTCCCGCGTCTTGCTCACCTCCCCGGCACCGGTGACGGCCTCTTCTTCACCCTCGAGGCCAGAGGCCTAAGTGAAGACGAATGTCTCACCCAGGTTGATTTGATCCGAAGTGCTCTCCGTTGAGACTCCTGCGATGAGAAACACTAAGTCCCTTTATAGCAACGTGCTAACCGAAGTCGACAACGGCACCCCGGGTGATTCCTTTCTCACCCAGGTTGATTCGAAGGGGGCTGCAGAGCGTCCTGCGACGAGAATCACCGAGGCGACTCGCAGCACCGCAATCACCAGGGACGGCCACCGCACCCGGGTTGATCTGCGTCTCACCCAGGTTGATTCGGGGCGGCGATGAAAAGCGCTGGATCGGGTCCTCTTGAGGAGAAAACCAAGAGTGACAACCCCACCCAGGTTGATTCGCGTCGGGTCGTAGCTTCGGACGGAGAGGGGCAACGTGTCGTTGACAACCCCACCCAGGTTGATTCGCGTCGGGTCGTAGCTTCGGACGGAGAGGGGCAACGTGTCGTCGTGGTCGGCCTCGGTTTTGTTGGGCTTACCTTGGCGCTCGCGCTCGCGCGCAGGGGTCTTGACGTGCGAGGTGTCGACACGAATCCCGAGACCCTGCGTTTGCTCAGGCAGCGGAAAGCTCCGTTTCATGAGAATGGGATACAGGAGTGCATCGAGGATCTGGTGGGGCGACGTTTGATCGTTTGCGACTCGCTTGAAGAGGCACAGGGGGATGCCTATATCGTGGCGGTTGGCACACCGCTCGAGGAGGACGGCCGCACGCCCGCGCTAGGAGGGTTGAGAGCAGTCTGTTCCCAGGTCGGCCACGTGCTTCAGGAGGGGAACCTCGTGGTGCTGCGTTCGACGGTGCCGGTCGGAACAAGCCGTGAGGTCGCGCTTCCGGTGATCGAGGAGGCGTCCGGTCTTCGCTGTGGCAGGGGCTTTCGTCTAGCCTTTGCGCCTGAGCGCACCGCCGAGGGGCGCGCACTCCACGAGCTGGCGACGAATCCGCAGATCGTTGGTGGACACACGAAGCCGGCCACCGAGTCCGCGATGCGCCTATTCGAGAATCTGAGCGAGGCCGTGATTGATGTGGGCTCCCTCGAAGCCGCCGAGTTGAGTAAGCTGATCGATAACTCCTACCGTGACCACGTCTTCGCCTACGCGAACATGCTGGCGCCCCTGACGGAGAGATTGGGCCTTGATCTCCACCGGATCGTCGATGCGGTGAACTTCTCATACGAGCGCAACCGCGTTCCGCGCCCGTCTCCCGGAGTGGGAGGCCCTTGCTTGTCGAAGGATCCGCTGCTTCTCGCAAGCGTCTACGAGCGTCACGGTCTCTCCACCCAGATGATCGAGGAGGTCCGGAGGATCAATACCCGCGGACCAGGGCTCGTTTGCGACAAGCTGCTCCGCTTACTCGATGCTGCGGGAAAGCAAGCCTCGATGGCTCGTGTCAGCCTGGTGGGCCTTGCTTTCAAGGGCGAGCCGGAGACCTCCGATCTGCGGGGTTCGACCTCGCTCGCGCTTCTCGCGCAACTGCCGGAGATCGGGCAACTGCGCGGCTACGATCCCGTCGTTCCCGCAGAAGCGATCGCAGGCCTTGGGCTGCTGCCCGTCTCGCTGGAGGAGGCGTTCGAGGACGCGGATGCGCTTCTCGTGCTCAACAATCACGCGAGCTACAGGGAGTGGAAGCTGCCGACTTTGCTCGATAGGATGCGCAAGCCGGCGGTTTTCATCGACTGCTGGCACCTCTTCGAACCCACGGTGATCAAAGGCGTGGAGAGAATCCTCTACGGTGGAGTTGGCAATGACTGAGATCCTGGTCACGGGGGGGTCCGGGTTCATCGGCTCCGCAATCGTTGAGCGCCTTCTTCAAGGGGGCCACAGCGTGCGGGTCCTCGACGATCATTCCCGTGGAACACCCAGGGCGCTCGAGCGTTTTGGTTCGCGGATCGAAGTCGTCTGCGGGGACGTTCGTCGCTACGAGGATGTGGCTCGCGCGATGGACGGCGTGCGTACGGTCTACCACTTGGCATACGTCAACGGGACGCAGTTCTTCTATACGAAACCCGAACTGGTGCTGGACGTGGGTGTACGTGGCCAGCTCAACGTGCTCGACGCGATCGAGAGCAGCCGCAGCGTCGAGACCTTCCTCTATGCGAGTAGCTCCGAGGTCTACCAGACCCCAAGCGAGATTCCCACCGGAGAAGACGTGCCAGCCGTTGTCCCGGATCTCGCGAATCCCCGCTATTCCTACGGTTGCGGCAAGATCGTCAGCGAGATGATGACGCTGCACTACCTGCGTCGCCCCGGCGTCCGGAGGGTCATCGTTCGTCCCCACAACGTGTATGGGCCGCGCATGGGCTACGAGCACGTGATTCCCGAAGTGATGCGCATGATCGGAGACGAGAGCCGGGGTTTTTCGGCGAAGCAGGTGACGATCCGGCTGCAGGGAAGCGGCGAGGAGACGCGGGCCTTCTGCTTCATCGACGATGCGGTCTCCGGCTTCATCCGGGCTGCCGAGAGGGGGGAGGACGGGCAAATCTTTCACTTGGGAAACGAGGACGAGATCACGATTCGCGAACTGGTCGGCGAGATGGCCCGGATCCTGGGCATCGAGGTCACCGCCGAGCCTGGTGCACCCGCGCCGGGAGCGACGCCCCGCCGCTGTCCCGATATCCGCAAGCTGCGGGCCTTGGGCTATGCGCCGGGAGACAGCCTGGGAGAGGGCCTGAGGTGCACGGTCGAGTGGTACCGCGAGGATTACCTCCGGCGCACCCAGTGCAAGCCCGGAGTCTGCTGAGGAGATCTCTTGTTCATGGAGCGCATTCCGATTTCCAACGCCACGCTCGGCCGGGCTGAGGCGGAGGCCGCCAGTCGACAGATTCTTTCCGGTTGGGTTTCGATGGGTGCCCGTGTGCGGGAGTTCGAGGCGCGCTGCGCGGACTACCTCGGCGCGCGCCACGCGATCGCCTTCTCGAATGGTACGGCGTCCCTGCACGCCGCTCTCCTCGCGCTCGGAGTGGGGGAAGGCGACGAGGTCATCGTGCCGAGCCTGTCCTACATCTCTTCGGGCAACGCGGTGCTCTACTGCGGGGCCAGGCCCGTCTTTGCGGAGGAGGACGAGCGGACCTTCAACGTCGATGCCGAGGAGATCGCACGGAAGATCACGGATAAGACCCGCGCGATCATGACCGTCGACCTCAAGGGCATGCCGGTCGACTACGACGCGATCAATGAGCTGGCCGCGGCGCGTGGAATCCCGGTGCTCGCGGATTCGGCGGAGTCCTTTGGCGCACGATACGGAGGCGAGCTCGTCGGGAGCCAGTGCGACGCGCACTCCTTTTCTTTCTTCGCGAACAAGAACATCACGATGGGCGAGGGGGGGCTCGTCACGACCGCCAGCGACGAGATCGCGGAGGCTTGTCGCTGCGTGCGCAACCAGGGCCAGAGCGAGCGATACCGCCACGTGATCTTGGGTCACAATTACCGGCTGACGGACATTGCCGCGGCGATTGGTATCGAGCAGCTCGGGCGCCTCGAGGCGGTTCTGGACGCCAAGGAGCGGATCGCCCGCATCTACACTGAGCACTTTTCGGAGATGGGTCGTGTCGAGCCGCCCTATCTGCCGCCCTATGTCGGGCGTCATTCCTGGTACATGTACTCGATTCGTTTCGATCAGAGCGTCTGTCGTGACGATCTGCGCCAGCGCCTCGATGTGGATGGGATCGACACGCGACTCTCCTTTCCGCCGATCCCGCTCCAACCCTACTACCGGGAGCGCTTCGGCTATCGAGAGGGTGATTTTCCCCGGGCGGAGCGGATCTTCCGTTCCTTCCTGGACATTCCCTGCTGGGCAGGTATGAATGACGGTCAGATCGAGCGGGTGATATCGGCCGTGGAGCGAGGTATTTCATGAAGATCGTCGTCGTCGGGTCGGGATCCATCGGAAAGCGTCACATGGGAAACCTGATCGCCAAGGGCTTCGCCCCAGGCGAGATTCACGCGGTGGACCCGCGGCCGGATCGCCGGGCGGAGGTCGCGAGCCGTCTCGGAATCACCCAGACCCATTCGTCCTTCGAGGAACTGATCGGCCTCGGCGCGGAGATCGTCGTGATCGCCTCCCCGACGTCGATGCATCTCGAGCACGCCGCCCGCTTCGCCGAGACGGGGGCCACCCTGCTGATCGAGAAGCCGTTGGATGCGAGCCTGGAGGGTCTCGACGAGCTTCAGGGAGCGATCGCGCGAGGTGGCAGCAAGGTGCTGGTTGCCTATCCCTTCCGTTTCTCACCTGCGGGTCGCAAGCTCAAGGAGCTCAGCGACGGGAATGCTGCGGGGCGGCCGCTCTATCTCCGGGGTGAGTTCTCCGAGTACCTGCCGGACTGGCATCCCTGGGAGGACTACCGGGAGTTCTACATGGCCAAGGTCGCACTCGGAGGCGGTTCTCTCCTCGATCAGAGCCACATCATGGATCTCGCCCACTGGCTCCTTGGAGAGGTCGAGGGGGTTTTTGGATACAGCGGTCGTGTCTCGGATCTCGAGGTCGAGACCGATGACTTGGCGGAGATCCAGGTGCGTTTCCGCTCCGGGGTCATCGCCACGATTCACCAGGACATGTTCGGCCGCCGCCACCAGAAACTGCTCGAGATCAAGGGGACCCTGGGGAACATCACCTGGAACGCCTACGACTTCTCCGTGGAACTCTTCCTCCGGGCGGCGGGTGAGACCCGGCGATGGGAGTTCGCCAAGGACCATCAGGTCATGTATCACGCGCTGATCGATCACCTGCTCCAGGTGCACCAGGGAGAGCAGGCGCCGGGATGCACTCTCGACGAGGCGATTCACGGCATGCGCATCATCGAGGCCGTGCGCCGCTCGGCCGTTTCTCTTCGTCAGGAGACCCTCGAAGCTTCATGAATCCTCCGGGATCTCGCCCGCCAGCTCGCACCCGATAGACGCCTGCTCATTGACGATCCCGCTCGCGGAACCCACATTTCGTGCAGGATCTTTCGAAGCCGCTCGCAAGTGTTCAGCGGCGGACGGAGACCTGTCCCCGGCATAGCTGGATCTCAACAGCGGGGTGAGGGAACGCGCATGGATTCTGCTCTGCGAACCGGGTTTGCGGCGAGTGCCTGGCCAGATCATCACTTCGGACTGAGCGAGGAGCGCTGGAGTCTCCTGCGCGGCAAGGCGGTCTGGCTCACGGGCGCCGGCACGGGTTATGGCCGTGCGATCGCCTGCATCCTCGGCGCGGCGGGATGTCGCGTCTTCCTGACGGGGCGGCGCAGAGCCAAACTGGAGCAGACCATCGAGGCGGCCCGAGCGTTGGGTGCTTCCAAGGAACGTTTCGTGCTGGTCCCTGCGGATCTCGCTGATCCCGCAGAGATCAACCGCGCCGCCGCGAGGATCCGGGAGGAGGCGACCGAGCTCTTCGCCCTGATCGCCAATGCGGCGCTTCCAAGCTCCGGGCGACTCCCCCTGCTCGAAGGAGACCTATCCCGCTGGGACGACATGATGGCGGTCAATCTGCGAGCACCCTGGCTGCTGACCCGAGCTGTTGCGGGATCGCTCGCTGCGGCAGGTTCCGCGCGTGTCCTGTTCATCAGCTCGGAAGCCGGTTGGGCGGACACTGCTGGATTCGGGGCCTACAACGTCTCCAAGGCGGGTCTCAACAGCCTCTGCCACTCCTTCGCACGGGAGTTCGCTACGGCTCATCCTGGAGCAGACATCCAGGTGAACGGGATTCTGCCCGGTGAGGCCGAGACCGAGATGAACCCGGAGTCCAAGGCGAGCCCCTTCCGCATCGTTGCCACGCTTCTCGAGCTGCTGACCCAGGACTGGGGTGGGCCGAGCGGCCGTTTCTTTCACGCCGACGGCCGCTCTCTTGCGTTTGGCCACAGTCAGGCCTGGCAGCCCGCTCTGGACGCGAGGCCCGCGCACGTTGCGCAGACCCTTCTGCACCAGATGACTGAGGCTGGAAAGCAGTTCTTCCTTCCGCGCAGTATCTGCTTCGACCACGGTCCGCGGGATCTGAGGATTCTCAGCCTCGTTGCCAACCGTCTCGTGGAGAAGAAACGATCTCTTGCGTTCTACGGCGCGGGCAAGCTGTGTCGCTATATGCTCGAGCGGGTTCCCCGGCTCTGTGAGCATATTCGCTGCATCGTTGATGACCACCCGTCGAGCCAGGGTCAGGCGGTGTGCGGAATCCCCGTACTCCCCGCCAGCGAGCTACCCGGGGAGATCGAGACCGTCTTCTTCTGCACGACCGACTTGTCCACGATGGTTCGTATGCTCTTCCGTGCGGCGACGCGGAAATGGAAGATAGAACGCGTCAGCCTCGATGTGATCCAGGAACTCGACCCTCGTTTGATTCCCGAGGAGGGGTGGCAGAAGCCCATCGCCTCGATCTACCCCAAGCAGATACCGGAAATCGTGTTCGAGAAGGGGCAGGACATGATCCTGCTCGAGCTCCCCCCCCGGTACCAGCCGCTCGTTCCGAACGGAATCGGCTACGTCAACAACATCCTTCGCACGACGGGGATTCGTTTCCAAACGATGGATCTCAACATCATCTTGTACCATCGCTTCCACCAGCGGCGAATCCTCAATCGTCTGGATTCGACGGCCGGCCCAGAGGGCCAGCGAATCCCGGAAGATCCGTGGGCGATCGTCGAGTGCCGCGGATGGGAACAGCCCGAGGTTCTCAAGTACTTCGCGCGCGACATCGAGGAGATTGTGAGCGGCCTCATCAAGGCCAAGCCCAGGATACTGGGCATCTCCCTAAGTGGGTTTAACCGCGAGCTCGCCAAGACGATCGTTCGCCGGGTAAAGGAACAACTCCCTGAACTGATCGTGATCGTCGGGGGATACGACTGCATCCGTCCGCTTCCGGGAAAACGTCACTTTGCCGATTTCGACTACATGGTCATCGGAGAGGCCGAGGAGACTCTCGGTCCGTTGATCGCCGCGCTAATGCGCGGAGAGCGACCGATGGACCAGCCGGGAATCCTTTCCCGCCACGACTCCGCGCAGCGCGTCTTCGAGTACGGTCCCAAGCCAACGGATCTCGACAAGTACGGCTACCCCCAGTACGAGTGGGCGGACTTGAAGCTCTACCAGGCCCACGGGGGGCAGTACTTGATTCCCGTTGCGGCATCCCGTGGATGCGAGTGGTCCCGCTGCCGCTTCTGCTCGGAGTGCTTCACGTTCCGCGCGCGCGATCCCCAAAAAGTCGTCGACGAGATCGAGTTCATGACGGGGCAAGGTTTTCGAGCGATTCATTTCAATGACAGTGACATGAACGGAGATCCAGCGATCCTGCAGCAGATCTGCGAAGGCGTCATCGCGCGGGGCATCAAGACGGCACTCGTCGGTCAACTTCGCATCGACCGCCGGAACACGCCTGAGTTCCTGGACAAGCTGAAGCGGGCGGGATGCGCGCATTTGCGCTATGGCGTGGATGGCTGGAACGACCGCGTGCTGCGCCTCCAGGCCAAGGGTTACAGCATGAAAGTCGTAGAGCAGGTGCTGAGGGACAGCCACGCTGCCGGTTTCTACATTGGTGTGAACGTCGTGCTAGGACTTCCGGGAGAGACCGAGCAAGATGTCGATGAGATGATCGAGAACTTGATTCGACTCTCACCCTACTACGACATGGTCGAGAATATTCATACGTTGATCCTCGGTGTCGGCAACCAGTACTACGCGAACCCGGAGAAGTACAAGATCCGCTTCCGCTCGGATCAGCGTGAACTCTATCTATCACATGTTGACTCCATCCCAACAGACCAGTGGTACAGCGAAGACCCGTACATCGACCAACAGGTACGTGTCGAGCGGCTCGAGCGGGTGGCAAAGGCGCTAAGCGGCGCTGCGATCGAGCTTGGAGGTTATGCAAAGCATACGGTCGAAAGGCTGGCGCGACAGGCACAGGACGTCACGCTCGCGTCACAGGGGAGAAAGGGTGAAGCTCGACTCACCCTCCCGCCCGCCATGCCGAAACCCGTGGCGAACACGGCCCTATAATGATCCTCCCCAGCGCAGAGGGCGCGGGTGAGGAGGATTGCTGAGATGCCCAGGACTTTCCAGATTGGCGACGCGAGCATCGGTTCGGGAGAAAAGACATTCATCATCGCCGAGGCCGGGGTGAACCACAACGGTGACCTCGCCATGGCCAAGGAACTGATTCGCCAGGCCAAGGTGGTCGGGGCCGACTGCGTGAAGTTCCAGACCTTCATTGCCGAGCGGCTTGTGACCAGGAGCGCCCCTAAGGCCGATTATCAACTCAAGACCACCGATCCGGGCGAATCGCAACTCGCGATGCTCAAGGCACTTGAGATGAGCTATGACGCGTACGAGGAGTTGATCGCACTGGCACGCGAGCTAGGTATCGTATTCCTGTCTACTCCCTACAATCCCGAGGACTGCGACTTTCTCGAGGCGTTCGGTCTTCCCGCATTGAAACTGGCGTCAATCCACTGCGTCGAGCCCCCGATGCTCGAGCACGCGGCACTCAAGGGCAAGCCGCTGATCCTCTCCACAGGTATGGCGGATCTTGGCGATGTGGAGCAGGCCGTAGGGGTGATCCGTGATGCTGGGTGCGAGGACTTTGTTGTCCTCCAGTGTACAACAGACTATCCGTCTCGGATCGAGAATACGAACCTCCGGGCGATGGGGACCATGAGAGAGGCGCTGGATGTCCACGTGGGCTACTCGGATCACACGCAGGGCGCGAGTGCTTGCATTGCTGCGGTTGCTCTGGGCGCGCGAGTCATCGAAAAGCATTTCACTCTCGACAAGTCCCTACCTGGGCCCGATCAGTCGAGTTCGTCCGACGTGGACGAGTTTCGTGCCCTAGTTCAAGCGATCCGTCAGACCGAGGCTGCGCTCGGGGATGGCATCAAGCGTCCTGCGGCCATCGAAGTGGAGAACGCCCGGGGCATGCGGCGCAGCCTCGTGGCCCGACGGAATATCTTGGCGGGAGAGATTCTGGAGCAGGGGATGGTGGGTTTCATGCGGCCGTCGACAGGTGTGCTTCCGCGGGACTGGTCCCGGGTGGCAGGGGTGAAATTCGCAAGAGATGTTGCGGCTGGCGAGGTGATCGTCTGGCCGGACCTGGGGCTCGAACGTGAAGAACGCTAAGTATGTCTACTGTGGCTATGGCTACGCGGGCCGGATGGGCCTGTGGCGCATGATGACAGAGTGCGCGATTCCGGCGAGGAATATCCTCGCCTACACCTACGACTCGGAAGAAAACCGCTCACTCTTGGACCTCCTGGAGCAGAGCGGCATTTCCTATCACCTGAACCGTATCGCCGGAGAAGGCGCCAGAGACGAGGTGCAGGCCTTCGGGGCCGACTTGCTCGTTTCCGTCTACTATCGTCACCGCGTGCCCAATTCGGTGCTCTCCCTCGTTCGCCGGGGGGGCATCAACCTGCATCCCTCCCTTCTTCCTGAGTACCGGGGGACCTTCTCCGGTCCGTGGGCGATCATCAACCGTGAGGAAGAGACCGGAATCAGCTGGCACGTCATGACGGAGGCCTTCGACGAGGGTGCATTGCTCTTGCAGGAGCGCTTTCCACTGGCCGAGCGAGAGGATGGCTACACGCTCTATCAGAAGCTCGTGGCCACAGGGACTCACTGGATCGGCGAGGCAATCAGCCGTGCGCTGGACGAGAGCTTCGTGCCCCAGGACCAGAAGGGTCAGGGCAGCTACTACCCGCGGGAGCTGCCATGCGGGGGAAAAATCGATCCGTCCTGGCCTCGGCAGCGGGTCGATGCGTTTATTCGCGCGCTTCGTTTCCCGGGAAAGCCCTGCGCGCATCTCACGCTCGAGGGGATGGAGTTCGAGGTGGAGAGTATCGAACAATACGATCTCATTCTTGAGCAGGTCCTTGCGGCGGATGAAGAGGGCGTCAATCCATGATTCCCGTCAACGAAACTCTTCCAGGGAAGCTGAACGCTCTCGCCCGCTGGCCCGATCTCGGCCAGGTTCATGACAAGCGGGTCCTCGTCTTCGGGTTCTCGCCGCACTGGATCAACTACTTCGCGTTGATCAGCATGGTTCTCGTCCATCGGGGCTGCCGGGTGGACTTCGTCTGGACACCCGTCTACGAGCACGACAACGCCGATGTCGTGGCGCATGCGGAGAGCGTGCGGGAGATCTTTGAGCCTGCATTCGCCTCCGTGTCTCACGATCGATTTCGCGCGTTCAACTTGCGCGACCTGCCGATGGCTCAGCTCAGCGACGAGATGCTGGACGAGGTCCGCGCGCAGAGTCGCGAAGATGTCACGCACTTCACTAGGGAGGTCAAGACGGATCCCGAGCGGGATGCCCCGCGGCTCTTCGGACGACGCCAGCACTACAATCACGAATGCATGGCGTCGCTGTTGAGCCTGTTCCAGAAAAACGAGTACGACCTCGTTTTGGAGCCGAACGGCAAGGTCTACGAGTGGGGCATCGTCTACCGGCTCGCGAGCATTCTCGGCGTCGCGGTGAGTTCGGTTGAGAGCTTCCGCTGCGGCTTCGACCAGGCCTTCGTGCACTCTTTCGAGCATCCCGCGATCCTCTGGAACGAGGAGACGATCGCAGCCGCCTGGAAGGCGAACGAGCCTCATATCGCGAGTGACCTGACGCGGGAGCGCGTGCGCAAGCTCCAGGAGCGCTTCGACGCACCGGACAAGGATCTCTCGCTGCAGTTCTGCGAGGGAGGCCAGGCGGACACCTTGCGTGAGCGTCTCGGTCTCGATCAGGATCGACCGATCGTGCTGCTTCTCCCTAGCCTGGGCTACGAGAAGTTCTACCGCTTGGAGCACTACTGCTTTCGGGACGGTGTGGACTGGTATCTCGAGAGCCTGAACTACCTTGCGGGGCGGGATGACTGCTATCTCGTGATCCGCTCCCATCCCTTCCCCTACGGTGACGGCCGGGAAGACCCGATGAACCACCGGTCCTCCGGAGAGATCCCGGAGCGGCTGATGGAGGAGCACTTTGCCAAGTTACCCGAGAACCTACGCTTCATCTCCGCCACCGAGGAGATCAACACCTACGACTTGATGGCGATCGGCGACTGGGCCCTGTGCTACAGCTCGGTCACGGGTCTCGAGATGGCGCTTGCAGGAAAGTCTGCCGTCGTTCCGACATCGATTCACTACAACGGCAAGGGGTTCACGCGAGCACCCCGTACGCACGAGGAGTACTTCGCCGCGATCGACACGCTCTTGGCCGATCCCTCCCGCGGCCGGCTCAACCCGCGGCAGATCGAGTTGGCGCAATGCTACGTGGAGGTCTTCTACTACCTCTACCCCAGCCCCTTCCCCTGGAATATCAGCATCGGCGGCTTCCTCTACGAGGAGTGGCCGCTCGAGCGTGTTTTGTCTCTTGAGGGCCTGCTCTCACCCTTCATGGACACCTTCGATGCACTGGTGGAGCGCCGGCCGCACACGGATGCACAGAAGCTGGCAGAGTTGAGAAGCTATCTCGCGGCGATCGCGGGGAGCGCAGGGTCGGGCGACTTCGCCTCGACCACGCGCCTGCTCGGGCACCTTGAGGAGGTCGACTTTAGCGCGCTGGCGGCTCGTTACCCGGAGAGTTCTGCGCATCTGGTGCAGCGCTGGACGGCGCTGGCGGAACTCGTTCGCGGTTGCCGGGGCGCGGAGGACTTCGCGCGGCTTGCCGAGGCGACGGCGCAGGCGACCGGCACGGAGGAATGGTTCGCCCAGGAGCTGCTCAAACTGCGCCCCCTGCGTGTCGAACAACGTCTCGTCAAGGGCACGGCGCTCTACCGGGAGCGTGACGTCGATGGCGCGATGGTGCTCTTTCGCGAGGCTCTCGATCTCGACCAGAACTGTGCACAGGCCTGGAATAACATCGGCGTCATCCTGCATGGCAGCCATCAGCAGGACGCGGCGCTCAAGGCCTTCGAGACCGGTCTCGCAGCGGATCCGGGGAATGTAGACTGTCAGCGGAACTATGCGGCGTTGAGGATGGAACTTCAGCCGACGAGCTGAGTGCCGGAATTCCGCGTCACCGAGTGAGTGAAGTCGCCAGGCCACCAGCCTGTATCGGAAATCACCGTGCAGCGGTCAGTGCAAGGGGATCCGGCCGGTAAAAACGGCCTTGTGGCCGCTCCAGTACATGTAGGGAAGACTCGACGCGTCGGCGTTGAGCTTCCAGACGGTGTTGGCGATCGAAGCGTCGCCTGTGTCGGTGACTTGCTGAAGTGGGCTCCAGGCGGAGGTGGCTGGGTCCCAGCGTGCATACCAGATGTTACTGTGGCCTGCTTCGGCTTCGTCGAGGGTGACGAGCAGGTGGACCTCGTCGCCCCGCGTCGTGATCATGGGGGTGAAGTCGTACTCGCGTTGGGTCTTGTGCTTGACGAGATCCTGGTACTTCCAGTGGCGCTTCTGGCCCAGGCGCTTGTAAGCATGCTCGACCTGCGTGTGCGTGCAGGTCCAGACGACGTGAAGCGTGTTGTTGTCGGTGACGGCGAAGGAGAACTCCCGGGTTCGCTCGCCGCGGTCGCAGCGGCGACCATCCGCGAGGTCCCAGATCAACGAGTCCTTGGGCTTCTCGAAGGAGCTGCCGTTCCAGCGGAAGTAACGCAGGCTTGTGTCGTTGGCGCTTCCCGACCACACCATGACGAGAGGCTTGCCGTCCGCATCCAGCGTTGCGCCGATGCGGATGTTCTCCTTGTCCATGTTCTCCACGAAGCCGGACTCGAGCAGCTCACCCTCGTGGGTGTAGCGGAAAAAGCGCAGGTTGCCCGCCTTGTCGCGCGAGGTGCGGGTGAAGACGAAGAGCTCCTTGTCCGTGGCGACGAGGCTGGAACGCTTCCCGATGCCGGGATCGGTCTCGATCTCCCAGCCTGGTCCAATGTTTTCGGTCGACGTCGCGGGACTCACGATCGTCTTGACGAAGACCCTGCGGGCATGGGGGTAGGTGACCCAGAGCTGGTCCCCGCTACCACTCAGCGCGGCGTGGTTGTCGAGCCATGCACTGACCTCGCCGCCCTTGTTGCTGTCGTAGATCTTCCGCGCGTTGTCGCGAAAGCCGGCATAGCTCTCGCCACCGTCTTCCGAGAGGAAGAGTTGGTCCCGATTGTCAGCGATCAGGAGCCAGACGCGGGAGCTGTCCGCCGGATCCATGTACATCTTCCAGCGCGGAATGCCCCGGGTGGGGTGTTGCTGCTCGGTCTTGACGAGCCGTCCATCGCCGAAAGCGGGCAGGGTGATGAGAAGTGTCAGCAGGATCGCTGGCCAACGCATGGTCTGTCTCCGATTTCCCGCCGGAGTTTCCGGCGAAAACTGCGGGGGAAGAGCCTCCCGCCTGCTTCTACTAGTCGCATCCCACCGGGCCCAGCGCAAGCCCCGAGGCCGCTCCATCGCAGATCAGATTGGCCCCAGTATCAGTATTCGCTACATTGCTGGGAGCGAGAGCAGCTTGGGTGGAGCCGAATCGCCCCGTTCCCAGAGGAGATAGCGGGGGATCCGCGTCTCGTGCAGCCTGCTTGCAGTGGAGGAAATATGCATATATACACGCAAATACAGACAATATTGGACACAACGGAATCAACCTGGGACCCCGTCTCAGCATCAACCTGGGACCTTTTCTCAGAATCAACCTGGGACCTTTTCTCAGAATCAACCTGGGACCTATTCTCAGCATCAACCTGGGACCTTTTCTCAGAATCAACCCGGGACCTTTTCCCGGACTCTGTCGAGGAGTGGTGCGTGGCCGCCAGAGGAGGCAACGGGTGATACGGTTTTCGAGATGGATGGTCCTGCTGCTAG
>JANTFM010000006.1 GCA_024763475.1 Acidobacteriota bacterium
ACGAACGAGGACCGTCGGTGGCAGGCACCTTGGGTTGAGCAATGTGGGACTCCCGGGTGGCAGGCACCTTGGGTTGAGCAATGTGGGCACACACGACGTATCCACGAACGAGGACTGTCGGTGGCAGGCACCCAGACTCCCGGGTGGCAGGCACCTTGGGTTGAGCAATGTGGGCACACACGACGTATCCACGAACGAGGACCGTCGGTGGCAGGCACCCTGGATTGAGCAGCGTGGGCGCGGCGGGTCTACAGCAGCCCAAACACAGACCGCAGGGTCTCGATAACTCCCGCGATGATGAAGATCCCCCCGGTGAGCCAACGCGCCCATTTCTCGAAGTCGGAGAAGCGCTCAAAGGTACTGGCCACCTTCCTGGCCCCAAACGCGATCAACCCGGCGAAGAGGCAGACAGGCAAGGCCGTTCCGATGCCGTAGAGCGCGGGCAGGCTGAAGACCTCCTGCCGCTTGACGGCCAAGGGGACGAGAGTCCCGAAGAAGAGGGCACCGGAGACCGGGCAGAAAGCGGTCGCAAAGAGCACACCGAGTATGAAGGCCCCCCAGACACCGTGAGTGGCCGCTCGTCGGCCCAGGGCGTCGATCCAAGCGGGTGGCGTCGCCGTGAATCTGAACAGACCGAGGAGGAGCATGCCGACCAGGATCAGTGTCGGACCCAGCAGCTTGTAGACGACGCCCTGCAGGACGCGGGAGAGGTCGATCGCCGAAAGGGCACTGCTCGCGAGGATCATGCCGAGCGTGAGGTAAGTGAAGGTGCGCCCCGCGGTGTAGAGCAGGCCGGCAGCGAAGACCTTCCGGGGCTCGTGCAGCTTGCGCCCGATGAAGGAAATGGCCGCGATATTTGAAGTCAGGGGGCAGGGAGAAATAGACGTCAACACTCCGAGCCAGAGCGCCGTACCACACGCGAAGAGTGTCTCGTCCATGCCGTCCGACGACTAGCCGGTGCCCGCAAGGAAGGCCGCCGTCTGCCGGCGGATGTACTCCCGAAGGGCATCCTCGTCCTTCGAGAGGGTCCAGACCTTATCGAGACGCTGCCAACGCAGCGTTTCGTCGCCCTTGACTTCCGCCAGTACGAGAGTCCGGGTCGTCATCTCGAAGTCGGCGAAGTAGTGCTTGTTCTCCGGAACTTCGATGTTGACCGGCGCCCAGATCAAAGTGCCGCTCGCGAGTGCATCGCCAAACGACTCCTCGAGGACGGCGCTGCTGGCATGCTCGATCTTCTTGCAGGTCGGGCAGCGCGACGTGGCGTGGAAGTAGTATGCAACGACCCGATCGCCGTGTCCCGGCGCAACGGATGGGGCGACCTCTCCCCCGCTCATACCCTGGTAAACGATGGCGGAAACCGCCACCACCAGGAAAAGACCCAACAGCACGGCCACCAATGCCTTCACGCTCATTTCACGCTCCGTAAATCCGAGTTCAGATCGGTATGATACACGCGGCACGAAGGACGAGGAAGCGGAACAATCGGAAGACCACAAACAGCCTTGCCGGCCACAGCTCGTGGACTATGAAGCCAACTCCTCCACCGTGGAGCGAAGCATGTTGCATGCGGCTGATTCACCCGGAAGATCCTCTCGCGCAGCGTAGTTCAAATAAATACGGACACTAGCGGAACGACATCTTCGACGAGACGGGAGTGCAACAATCTTCGCTCCAGGGCGCAACCCATCCACCGTGGAGCGAAGAATGTTGCATGCGGCTGATTCCGTCAGAAGATCCTCTCGCGCAGCGTAGTTCAAATAAATACGGACACTAGCGGAACAACATCTTCGACGAGACGGGGGCGCAACAATCTTCGCTCCAGGGCGCTATTCATCCCGTTGACTCAGGTGCTGATCCCGAGGATAACCGCCACGATGACGACGACGATCGCTAAGGGGCACACGTAGCGGATCAGGAAGGCCCAGAGGCGGCCGAAGGGCATCGGCCGACCACCCTCGATCTCGGCCAGCGCCGGACGAACACCCCACTTCCAACCAACGAAAAGCGAGATGAGGAGCGCGCCAATGCTCAGGGCGTACTTCCCGAAGATCGTGTTCTGCAGAGCGAGGAAGGAGACGTTCGTCGCCGAGGGGATCGAGAGCAGGAAGCAAGCGAAGCTCACCACCCAGGTTGATCTCTCGCGAGTCCAACCCTGCTCGTCGACGAAGTACGACACGACGACCTCAAGCAGGCTGATCGTGGAGGTCAACGCGGCGATGCCGAGCAGGACGTAGAAAGCCACCGCGAACAGAAAGCCCGCGGGTAGCTCGTGGAAGATCGTCGGCAGGACGGTAAAGACCAGCCCCTCGCCACCAGTAACCTGTGCGCCACCGCCCTTGGCGAAGAGTGCCGGGAAGATGATCAGCCCCGCCAGCATGGCGATCAGCGTATCGAAGAAGGCCACTGCGACGGCGGCTCCGGGAAGGCGGGCCTCTTTGCCCACGTAGGACCCGTAGGTGATCATCGCGCCCATGCCGAGACTCAGGCTGAAGAACGCCTGGCCGAGGGCTCCCGCAACGACGGGTATCGTCAGCTTCGACAAGTCCACCGCGAACAGGAAGTACAGCCCGGCGCTCGCGCCTTCGAGCGTGACCGAACGAATCGCGAGGCCCACCAGGAGTACGAAGAAGATCGGCATCAGGATCTTCGAAGCCCGTTCGATCCCACCCTGGATACCGCCACGCACGACGAGCGCGGTGAGCAGCAGGAAGCCGCCGGTCAAGCCGATCGACAAACCCTTCGAGGTGATGAGTGCCGTGAACTGTTCGCTGCTCGTCGCGATGTCCATCCCGGCGGAGAAGTGCCCCGCGAGCGCCTTGCCGAGGTACCCGAGAACCCAGCCTGCCACGACACTGTAGAAGGCCAGGATGGCGAAACCGGTGAAGACGCCGAGCCCTCCGACGAACTTCCACAGGCTTTCAGGGGCCAGGGCCTTGAACGCACCGACGGGGCTCTTACCCGTAGCCCGCCCGATGGCCAACTCGGCGAAGAGCGCCGGCAAACACAGAAACACGACGAAAATCAGGTACACCAGGATGAACGCAGCGCCACCGTTCTCCCCGGCCGTGTAGGGGAAACGCCAGATGTTCCCCAGCCCGATGGCCGACCCGGCCGCAGCCAGAATGAATCCCATGCGGGAGGTAAACCCCCCTCTCTGCTGTTCCTTTAGTGCCACGTGCCAGCCCTCACAGTCAACGGAAGCCGCGATTATCGACTGCCATGGTGTCCTTGGGCAAGACCCCCCCTTTTTCCGGAATGGCACCGAACTAACCTATGATATGCAGCGCAGGAACAGGAACGTGACACTCCGCCGGTTCCGGCCGGTGGGTCGTCGCGACGGTTCTAGGCAAGGACTCATAAGCTTGCCGAAGGAGGAGTCGGGTGCGGGAGCAGGTGGCAGGCGAACGAGAGAAGGCCACTGAGAAGTCCGGGATTGGCAGGGCGTCTGGTTGGTTTAGCCACTGGCACTCTCGTCTAAAGCACACCGAGCATGTCTACATGGTCCTGCTCGCCCTCATCATCGGGCTTCTGGCCGGCCTTTGCGCCGTAGGCTTCCGGGAGTTCATCGGGCTGACGCAGACGCTGCTTTGGCAAACACACCGTCCCTCCTTGGCCTTCTTCCACGGTCTTCCCGCCTGGTGGTTGCTCGCCATACCAGCGGCAGGCGGATTGGTCGTGGGCCTGATTATCCGCGTCTTCGCGCCGGAGGCGAAGGGGCATGGCGTCCCCGAAGTCATGGAGGCGGTGGCCCTGAAAGGCGGGCGGATCCGCGCGCGCATCGTGGCCGCTAAGATGGCGGCCTCAGGAATCTGCATCGCCTCGGGAGGATCGGTTGGCCGGGAGGGGCCGATCGTCCAGATCGGTTCCTCGCTCGGCTCTGCGATCGGACAATGGCTCGGGCTCGGAGAACGGCGGCTCAGGACCCTGGTCGGCTGTGGAGCGGCTGCGGGCATCGCCGCCACCTTCAACGCCCCGATCGCGGGAGCCCTCTTCGCCGTCGAGGTCATCCTCGGCGACTTCGCCGTCGGTCAGTTCTCACCAATGGTCATCTCTTCCGTGGCAGCGACCGTCGTGGGAAGGCATTTCCTCGGCGATACGCCCGCCTTCGAGATCCCTTCCTACAGCCTGATCCACCCCGGCGAGCTCTTCGTCTACGCCGTGCTCGGACTCATCGCCGGCCTCGCCGCACTCGCGTTCATCCGAGCACTCTACGCCACCGAGGATCTCTTCGACATGATCCGCCTTCCCGGGCCGGTCAAGACGGCCTTCGGCGGCCTGATCATCGGGTTTATCGCCCTCGAGTTCCCCCAGATCATGGGCGTCGGCTACGAGGCGATCGACGGCGCCCTGCGCGGAGAAATCGCCATCAGCATCATGCTTGTCCTGGTGCTGATGAAAATCCTCGCGGTCTCGGTCACGATCGGCTCCGGGGGCTCCGGCGGTATCTTCGCGCCCTCCCTGTTTATCGGAGCCATGCTCGGGGGCGGCATCGGCACCCTCGCCAACTTAGCCTGGCCTGGCAGCATCGCAAGCCCGGGAGCCTACGCTCTCGTCGGAATGGGTGCGGTGCTTGCTTCCGCAACGCACGCACCGATCACCGCGATCCTGATCATCTTCGAGCTGACTTCGGACTACGAGATCATTCTACCGCTGATGATCAGCTGTATTCTCGCAACCCTGGTCGCGACGCAACTCCAGCGCTCATCGATCTACACGTTGAAGCTACTCCGGCGCGGCATCGACCTTTGGGGTGGCCAGAGCATCGACGTACTGGAACATCTCACGGCCCAGCATGTCATGCGGCCGAACTTTGCTTCGGTCTCTCCGGACGATCCGCTGATGCCGGTGATCACCCGTTTCATGGAGAACCCGGGCACAACCCTCTTCGTCGTCGACCACGATGACACGCTCAAGGGCGTCGTGACGATCAACGAGATCCGGCCGATCCTGGCGGATCTCGACGCTCTGCAGCCGATCCTGATCGCCAGCGACTTGATGCGCACGAAGGAGTTCCCGATCTTTCACCCGGACGATCCCCTGGGCGAGGTCATGCAGCGCTTCGGCAACTACCGCTTCGACGCGCCCGTAATCGAGGATGGCCGTATGTGCTACGCGATTCATCCGGAGGACGTCATCCGCCGCTACAACGCCGAGTTGCTGCGAAGGGACATGGCCTCCGGCATGTCAAGCTCGCTCTCCGATCGAGATCGGCTCCATACCATTCCGGGCGTGGAAGGCATGAGCATGGCGGAAGTTCCCGTTCCGGCCAGCTTCGCCGGAAGGACCATTGAGGAACTCGCCATCCGCCGCCGGCACAACGTGACCATCCTGCTGGTCAAGCGCCGCAACGAAGCGAGCCAGGAAGTCGTCAACAAGCTGCCCACGGCACATTTCGTCTTCGAGGAGGGCGATGTGCTCCTCGTCATGGGCGAAGATCGTCATCTCCTTGACTTCGAGCGAGGCGGCTGACGATCGACTCGGCAGCTCGTGATCATCGCCGAGAGAACAGCATCACCCAGGACGACAACATCCGCTCAAAAGGAATCGGTCACCGGAGCTCAGAGCGCTCAGCACCGACTGAACGAGCGATAGCGAACCCGCTCGAGTGTCACTAGACCATCTTCGATCACGCCTTCGAGACTGGGCAGGAAGGCATGGATCCGCTCCTCGTCGTCGACGATCTCGACGACCAGCGGCAGGTCTTCGGAGAGTCGGAGGATTTTCGCACTGTGGAGCTCCTGGCGGCATCCGTATCCCAAGAGTCCACGGAGCACCGTCGCGCCGGACAGGCCCTCGCCAAGCGCAGCCTGGGCGATCCACTCGTAGAGAGGACGACCATCGTGCTTTTCCGTCTCCGAGAGGAAGATCCGCAGCAGCAAACCTTGTTTCATTTCCATGGATGATCCTCCGTAAGCACTGCCAGCCACTGCGATCCAACCGGGGGCGGCCGCAGCTGTTGCCGGCACCTTCCCGTTGGGGGCCGGCACCTTTCAGTAGCGTGCGATGGCGAACCCGGTCCATGCGGCGACCAGGCCCATAGTCAGCTGCAAGGCAACATTGCCGAAGGCGGTGGCCAGCTGCCCGTCGCGCAGAAGTTGCAGCGTCTCGAAACCGAAACTCGAGAAGGTCGTGAACCCGCCGAGAACGCCGATCATCAGGAAGGTGCGGGTGTCGGCGGTCAGCAGCCCGCGCTCTTCGGACAACCCGCCGAGAATGCCGATCGCGAAGCAGCCGAGGACATTCACGACCAAAGTGCCCCAGGGAAAACCGGCAGGCAGGAAGCGATGCACCACACCACTGAGCGCATAGCGACCCGCCGAGCCGATGAAACCGCCGATCCCTGCGAGGATCCACTGGGGCATCAGTCGCTTCTTCCTGTCGTGACGTTTCCTGCGGCATCCACGACCCGCACGATGGCCATCTTCGTGGCCAGGGAGGCTTCGATCTCCGCGTGGAAGATCTCCTTCTGCCCATCAACAATCCCATCATCAGCCGACATTTCGATCCAGTGACCCTCGGCGTCAAGATACTCCGCTCGCGAGAGTCTGCCGCCGGGGTCACTGGCGTGAAGCGCGAGACGCGCCCCGCCCGCGGCCGTTTCATAGTCCAGGCTGTCGATCAAGGGGACGCTGTGGTCCACGCGGACCCTACTCGAGATCTCCCGCGCCTCGAGCCCTTCGCCCGCAACATTCGAGGACGCGTCATCTACAGAGACCCGAAAGCGGTAAACACCGTCAACGAGCATGCGGGAATCGAAGGAGAAGAACTTCTGCGTGAGCTCCTCAGCAAGTGTGAGCCAGTTCTCGCAGGGCTCGCCGCGATCGAGACAGTATTCGACGCCGTAGGCCAGCCGGTCCTTGT
Organism: Acidobacteriota bacterium; assembly: GCA_024763475.1. GTDB lineage: Bacteria > Acidobacteriota > Polarisedimenticolia > J045 > J045 > JANTFM01. The sequence continues at coordinate 6,862 of JANTFM010000006.1, forward strand.
CCGGGTCCTCAGCCTTCCAGGTCAGGGTCAGCGCGCCGGGCTCGTAGACCTTCTTGGAGCGCCACACCGTGCTCTTTCCCTTGATCACCCGCAGAACCTCCTTCGATCGCGGCATGGGCACGACCGGGACATCCCCGGCGGTCATCGCGGGCGGGGGCAGCGGCCGGAAGGACACGCCAGCCGGCTCCATGTGGATGGCGCCCACGCGCGGAGGACGATTCCGAGACCGGTAGCGTGCCTCGAGCGCCTGGATCGTGTATTCGCGGGCTCGCGAAGCCGCCATCTCCACCTTCACCTGGAGGAAGCGGGCCTCGGGCAAGCTCATCGCTCCGCCCGCACCCCCAGGGAGGCCGATGGCGTCCGTGACTTCGCGCCAGGAGCTCCAACCGTCTCCCGGCTCCGAGGTATTTCCACTGCGGGCGTAGATCTTCGAGGAGGACGCAGCACTCTTGGGCGCGACCGCGGCCAGGCGCCCAAAGCGCGACAGGCTCCCCGTATCGAGAACGTCGGAGATCCAGCGCGAGCGGCTCGCAGCCTTTGCCGTGTAGAGCGCCGCCGCGGGCGGGTTGCTCGACGCCGCCAGGACGCGGCCATCATGAACACACAGCGCACTAACGCTCTTCGCAGCAGGGATCTCGTCGAACCAACCGTCTCGGCCATCTTCGTCGAAGAGCCAAATCCGCGCAGGAGTACCTGTCGCCATCAGGAGCCCCGCCCCGGGCAAGAACTCGAGATCGAGAGGCGTCTCCTTGCTGTCCTTCCACACCGTAACTGGCTGCCCGGAGGAGCCAATTCGCAGCAGCGCTCCTCCACCGCCAGGCATCGTCCCGCCCGCGCTCACCTTCGATTTGCTCTTCTTGCCCTCCTTGGCGGCATCCGCACCGGGACCCTCCGCGTTCGCCCGGACGGTGATCGTCGTATGAGCACCTTTCCTGGCCTTCTCTTCTTCTCGAGGTCGCTCGCCCGTGCCACCGGACTCCGCCTTTCCCGGGGAGCCCGAGAGGGCAGCCCAGAGAGTCCCTTTGTCATCGACCAGCACATCGACAACCTCTGTCCGGTCGGAATCCCACAGGACGAACGCGTTGCCGTTGCCATCGAGTTCAGCAATCCAGCCGGAGCCCGCCGTTCCGGCCAGGATCTTTCCCTCCCGCAGCCCCAGGCAGCGCACATGGGGATCGAGAGTCTGCCACAGACGAGTGCTGCGACCGCTCTTGGGATCGACGCGCAGAACCTCTCCCGGCAGTCCGGTCGCAACAGCGAGATCCCCATCTTCCAGGACGAGGAGGTCCCAGATATACGTCGCCTCCGGCCGGAAGATCTCCTCGCTCGTTCCGCGCCGAACATCGATCCGGTACACGGCGCCCTTGGGGCCCGTCGCGGCATAGATCACGCCACGTTCACCGGCGGCCAGCGCGAGCACCTCGCCCTGGTCTGCGAGAGCAAAGCTGACGGGCTCGGCGCTTCCGGCCTCGAGCATGAGCACTCCGGCTCCGTCCCCGGCAGCCACGAAGTAGTGATCGTGCGCGATGAGGGCATCCCAGAGAACGGGGACCGGGGGCGTCGGAAGCCCGATCCTCTCGGCACCGGGCTGCAACCCCCCGTGGGGTGCCGCGATCATGTCCTCGAAGCTGCCCACCAGGAAGGTGCGCCCCTCGCGAGTCCAGGTTTCGGTTTCCACACCCAAGACGGCCGACGGCAGAACCCAGCAGAACAGACTCGTCGCGCAAAGAAGGGTAACGGTAAGTGAAGATCTCATGGTGTGGACTCCGAAATGGTGATCAACGCCTTCAGCTGACCGGTAAGCGGACGCCCGAGTTCGAGCTTGGCTTCGGCCAGTTTCAACCAACGGGAACGGAAGAGTTCGTTCCCTCCAGGGCGGGAGCGAAGGAGGATGTGCGCCGTGCCCGGCAAGGCGGGGAACTCTTTCCCCTCGCTCACGATGCCCTCCGCCTTCAGGGCGAGGACGAGCTCGAGCGAGGTCTCACTCGGCACCTCGCCCAGCGCTTTCAGGTACGCCCCAGCGCTGCGGGCCGAGCGGCGGCGCGCTTCATGCACCGCGCCGAATTCCTTGGCGACCGCGCGGCTGGAACCCGCGAAGATCGTGTACTCACCCGGAAGAAGATCTTCGGGGATCCCGATCGGCAGGACGACTCTGCGCCGCCTCCCGCGCTCGCCCAGGTACTCGACGCTGACCGTGACACGTTCTCCAGCCCGCGCGACCAGGCGATCCGGCATGGCCCGCACGAGCTTGAGTGCGCCACCCCTGGGAATCGTTCGAACCTCGAGGTCCACGCGCGACACCGCGGGAAGCTCGAGGGGAGCCTGCACCAGGGCCGCAAGTTGCCGCGTCAGCGCAGCGCCCAGTTGCCGCTCCGGCGGCCCGGAAGCCCCTCCCGCACCCGCGGCGTGGAGCGGAACCCGTGTCCCGTCCTCAAGCGTCACAGCCCCACTCATCAGCATCGCCTGGTCCAACTCGTTGACGAGAGTTCCTGTCAGGGCGCTCCGCAGGGCGAAGTTCGCCAGGCTGCTCAAGTAGAAGGGGTCCTTGATGATGAAATACTCCTGGTCGACCGGTGGAGCCCCCGGACTGTTCACAGAGACATGAATCGGCAACCCGGCGGGCGCCTCGCCCACCTGGCCTTCAATCCCTGTCGCGCGATCCTGAGTGAGGGTCCCGGCCGACTTGCCGAAACGGGAAAGCTTGAATGAAGAGGCCTCTGAAGCCACGGTCCAGACAATCTCGGATGGGGCGATCGGCATCGCACTCCGCCCGGACCCGAGAAAGGGATGCCCGAAGGCGAGCAGTCGATCGCCTTCGCGCCAGGTCACCGTTCCCGTCGCTCCGATCTCCATCGCTCCCCACATCAACAGGGCGGTGATGGGCTTGCCCGGGGCGAGATCCTCGCCGTCAAGGCTGGCCAACGCGCTCGGGGTGGGGACGACCTCGATGCTACCGACCTCCCCGAGGCCCTCGAAGAGGTCCGAGAACGAAGAGAGCTGAGACTTCGTCAAACCCCGGATGCCGAGTGCCAGGGGGGCACGCCGCAGATCCCCCGCGGCGCCCGCATCACCAAACCAAGGCAGGGGCCTGCGCGGATACTTGCCGACCGCGAGCATGGACTCGATCGGAGTGATTCCGCAGATCGGTTCCTTGGTGAAGGACCCGATACTGTAACTGAGAGCCCCAATGAGCTTCCCGTCGATGTGCACTGGGCTGCCGGACATCCCGGCAGCGACGCCCTCCCACGTCCCCTTCTCCCCGACGAAACGCCCGAGGATCAGCGGAAGTTCCGGCCCGATGAAGTCATCCAGCACGCCGAGGATCTCGATCTCGATGGGCTCGGGTTCAGTTCCCGTCAGGACAGTGAGAGCTTCCGCCTTCATCCCGACCTGGACCTGGTCGAGGGGCAGAATCTCGATGGCGCGGACCTCTGCCGAAGAACTCAACAGCAGCAGCACGACAGTCAGCAAGCACCAAACCGAGCCTGTTCGATATGTTTTCTTGGCGTTTCGTATTCGCACATCGATCTCCGGAGCTTTGTTTCCGGGGCTGATTATATGGTCCGGGCCGAGCTGGCACCCGTCTGCGTTTGCTCGAAACTCGGCCACTTAGGCCGCCTTTCTCTCGTCCCAGAACGAAACAGATCCTCCTCGATCGCTTCCCTCAGATTCGGAATCACGTACGGCCCGGGTTTGACCCACAACCCCATGGAACCCACGTTTCCATGGAGAGAAACAGCTACGAGAGAATGAGGAGAACCCCATGCGCACAAAAAGCCAACGACTACAGTCCCTGCTGATCGTAGTTGCCGTGCTCTTCGGCGGCTGCCTGACAAGCCTCGCAACCCCTCCCGGCGAGCAACCCATGGCGCGTGATCTCAGCTTCTCCCACGCGTGGGCCAAGGTCGCCGTGGCCGTCACCTCGCCCGCAGGCCTGGCGGCCGCCCTCTCTGAAACGAACCTGGTCGCACCGCTATGGCAGCTACTGCAGGCCAAACTCTCAAGCAATAACGAGCCGGCTGACTCCTCGGAACAGGCCACAGTCCCGCCGGACACCATGCTCGATGAGCCGCTCTTTGCCGGCGGCGCAGGCGGTGACGAGCCCGCAGGCCCCTGGCCATAGGATCCACTCCTCATGGGCCCGGCGCTCTGTCGGCCCTTGCAAATACGTGGCGCCCGACCAGCAACCCCTGGCCGGGCGTCTTCCTGTAGACCCCGCCGTCTCGCCAAGAATCCGGTGCCAGTCACCATCGAGAATCCGGTGCCAGTCACCGTCGTGAGTTCGGTGCCAGTCACCATCCGGGCGAGAGTCTCGGAGTTCGGTCACTGGCACCATCGTGAGTTCGGTGCCAGTCACCATCGTGAGTTCGGTGACTGGCACCATCCGGGCGAGAGTCCCGGAGTTCGGTCACTGGCACCATCGTGAGTTCGGTGACTGGCACCATCCGGGCGAGAGTCCCGGAGTTCGGTCACTGGCACCATTGGGTTCGGTAACTGGCACCATCGTGAGTTCGGTGCCACTGGCACCATTGGGTTTGGTAACTGGCACCATCGTGAGTTCGGTGACTGGCACCATCGGGGCGAGAGTTCGGTGGGTTGCATCGGAGTGATAGAATCACTTCCTGATGTCCGACACGCTGCCTGGCCACAGATATCGGCTTCTCGAAGAGCTCGGCTCGGGGGGGTGCGGGGTTGTCTTCCTCGCGCTGGATACCGTGAGCGGGCAACAGGTTGTCCTCAAACGTGCGCAGGAGGGTGACGAGGCGCAGGCCTCGCTCAGCGAAGAATTCTCGCGCGTCGCTTCGCTGTCGCATCCCGGGATCGCCCGCGCCCTGGACTTCATTCCCGGGAAGAAGCGCGAGAGTTCCTTCGTCGTATTCGAGAGGGCACCCGGCCGCGCGTCCACGGAACTCTGCGGAGAGGCCGCCGGCGAGCGCATCCTCGGCTGGGCAGCTGCCGTCGCGGAAATCCTGGACTTCCTTCATCTCAGTGGCCTCCTGCATGGCGACCTGAAGCCGGAGCACGTCTTCATCGACGAGGAGGACGGCGTTCGGCTGATCGACTTCGGACTGGCCCGCGCTCCCGGAGAACCCGGCGGCGGCACGGCGGCGACGGCCGCACCAGAGATTCTCCTGCGCGGGACCGGAGACGAACGATCGGACCTCTTCAGCCTCGGGGCCACGCTCTTCTACTGGCTCTTCCAACGCTACCCCTGGGGAGAGACTCTCGAGGCTCGCCTGTCCGTAAAGGCAAGGCGACCCCACATTCCCTTGCGGGATGACCTGCCCAAGGGCGCTCGGCGCCTGCTGCGGGATCTCCTTGCGCCGGAAGCTGGCGAGAGGATCGGCAGCGCGAGGGAGATCGTCTCCCGCCTGGCCGAGATCGGGATCCCGTTACCCGACCCCTCCCTCTCCTCCCCGGCCACGCGTGCGGGATCCCTGCCCCTCGTGGGAAGGGACGAGGTCCTGCGACAGCTCGCCCCCGGCTGGTACGCGGGAGCGCAGCAACCCCCGCGCTTCCTCTCCCTGGTCGGACCGGTGGGTTCCGGACGCTCCCGACTGATCCGCGAGATCGCGCGCCGCGCGAAGACGGCGCAACGCCGCGTGCTCCAGGTCCACGGCAGCGAGAGCGAACTGCCCCTTTCGCGCCGCCTCGCCGTCGCGATTCGAGCCCAAGCCAGCGTCGGTCCATGCACGGTACTCTTCGACGATGTGGACGAGTTGCCCGAGGAGACCACGAACCTGCTACAGGATCTTCCACGCCGCCTTGCCGCGCAGGACTCGCTCGTGGTCGTGACAGCGGGCAGCCGCGCCTTTGGCGACCTCTGGCAGGAGCTTCCTCTCGAGCCACTCTCCGCGAAACAGTTGCGCGAAGCGTGTCACAACCTTCTCCCCGGTCCACCACCGCCCGCCGGACTCGCGACGCGTCTACTCGAGGCCAGCGGGGGACGCCCGGGGATCGTCATCGACCTGCTTGCCGGAGCCGTGCGAGCGGGCGTGATCCGCTGCGACGCGACCGGCTGGGACCTGCATCGCCTCGAGCAGATGCCGCTTGGAGAGCAGGACTCGAAGTCCGCGATCTTACCGGCCTCGCTGCGCGGTGAGCAGAGGGTCGTCGCCCTCGCGCTGCTGACAGCCTCCGAGCCCCTCGGCCTGCATGCGCTGTCCCGCGCCTCGCACGTTTCCCATTCTCGCGTTGCGGAGGCCATGCGAACCCTCGTGGCGAGCCAACTCGCAGTGCGCGAAGCCTCCGGCCTGCTCCGCCCTTCGGTACGCGCCAAGAACCTCCAGGGAGTCGCCGATGCGGAGCGGCAACGGTGGCACCAGCGATGGCTCGCGCTCACGGCCCGCGCCACGCCGGAGCCGGATGCGGTAGCACGCGTGCGCTGGCTGCGGCGGCTCGTGCGACACGCCACGGGAAGCGGACGAACGGAGCTTGCGGCACGACTGGCGTTGCGTGCGGCAACCCAGGCCGTACGGGCCGGGCGCCCCGACCTGGCCTCCGCGACGCTCGCGGAACTGCCACTCCGAGAGACGTTGCCCGAGGTGCTGCAGGCGCACCTGCTCCTCGCTTCAGGCGAGATTCACATCGCAAGCGCACGACCCGGCATGGCCGCCCCGGAGTTTAAAGCGGCGCTGGCCCTCTTCGAACGCCTGGGCCGGAGCACGTCGGCGAGCCGCGCAACAGCGCGACTTGCGCGGGTTCTCGGCGATCTGGGCCAGACCGAGCGCGGCCTCGAACTCGTTCGCAGCGCTGCAGCAAGCACGGCCAGCCCCGAAGTGCGATCCCTCGCCCTCGTCGAAGAAGGCATCCTCCTCGCGCGTCAGCACGAGTACACGGCCGCTCTCGGCCAGTTGGAAGAGGCGCTATCCCTTGCGCCGGCTTCGAGCCATGTCGAGGCGAGAGCTCACGCCGCCCGCGCACGCTGCCTCGTGTTGATCGGCCAGCTGGACGAAGCCGAGCGGGAACTCGTCCTCGCTCGCGAGCCCGCCCAGGCCACCGGCGACCGCTCGCTAGAGGCCGCGCTACTCCTCGCCGAAGGCCAAGCCTCGCTCGCTGCAGGACATCCACGCCGCCTGCTCGACCAGGTTCCACGCATCCGCGAGGCGCTCCTAGCGCGCGGAGAGGCGGATGGCCTCGGTATGCTCTCCGCCCTGATCTCCGATGCGGAATCGATGCTCGGCAACTGGGACCGCGCACTCGAAGCCGCTCTCGATTCCGTGCGCTGGCGTGAGGTCCACGGACATCTGGGCTGGCTCGCCGTGGCGTGGAACCGCCTGGCGCGCATCCACCTGCTGCGGGGTTCCCTCCCCGCCACCCGGGCGGCGGCTCGCCGCGCGAGAGATCTCGCGGAAGAGTCCCGCTTCGCCCCGGCGCTCAGCGAGGCCCGAGCCGTCCTCGCCCGTATCCTCATTCTCGAAGACAAGCTCCACGACGCCCGCCGTCTCGGCGACGCCGCGATCTCCTCGAGCGAAAGCTCGGAGCACGTGCCCGCCCGAGTGGAGGCCCTGATCGCGCGAGCGCTGGTCTGCCGGGCCGATGGGGAATCCCGTGAGGCTGCCGACCTGGCAGGCCGGGCCCTCGAGATATCTCCCGTCCTCAAGACCAACTCTGCTGCAGAGGTCGAGGCCCTCGCGTTGAGCGCCGAGTCCCTGGCCAAGGACGATCCCGAAGAAGCCGTCGCACTCGCCCGCCGCGCATGGCGGGTCGCGGACCGGCGGGGTCTCTTCGACGCGGGCGTTCTGGCCCTTGCCGCGCGAGAAAGCGCCTTGATCGCTGCCGGACGAGACGAGGAAGCCTCGTCCCTCCGCCGCTGGGCGGCAGCACGGATCGAAGAGGCTGCCGGCCGCCTCGCAGATCACGTCGCGCGCCGCACCTTCCTCGAGCGCCCGGATCGACTCCGCCTGCTTGAGGCGACGGGCTCGCGAGAGGGACAACGCCTCGAGGCGCTCTACGAGATCGTGGCGGCACTCAACAGCCTGCACAACTCGGGCCGGGTGGCCGAGACGCTGATGGATAAGGCGCTCGAGCTTCTCGGCGCGGAGCAGGGTGCGGTCGTTCTGGCCAACTCCGAGGGCACACTCGAGGTCGTTCTCTGCCGCGGCGTCGAGGAAGAGACGGCTGCCGATGCGCTGAGGCTCTCGCAGACCATCCTCGAGAGAGCCCACGGCGGCGAGTCCATCCTGACGCTTTCCCCGGCCACGGATCCTCGCTTCCACGAGGCGGCCTCGGTCCGCCTCTTCGGCATCCGCGCGGTGCTCTGCGTCCCGCTGCGCTGGAAGGGCCGGCTCGTCGGTGCGATTTACCTCGACAGCCGGGATCCGGGCCATCGCTTCGACCGGGGGGATCTCAGGTTCCTCGAGGCCCTCTCGGATCACGCTGCACTCGCACTCGAAAACGCGCGGGCCTTCACCCGGCTCGAATTGGAGAACGACCAGCTGCGCGCGGATCTCGGCGAGCGAGACCGCCTCGGTGAGATCCTCGGGCGCTCGGCCTCGATGCGGGAACTGTTCCGCGTCATCGAGGCCTCGGCGCCCAGCGACGTCCCGGTGCTCGTCACAGGCGAGTCTGGCACCGGCAAGGAACTCGTTGCACGCTCTCTGCATCGCCTGGGCCGCCATCCGGAGGGCCCCTTCGTCCCCGTCAACTGCGCCGCCATCCCGGAGGACATTTTCGAGTCCATGCTCTTCGGGCACGAACGAGGAGCATTCACCGGTGCGGAACGCTCGCGGCCCGGCCTCATCGCCCAAGCCCACTCCGGTACGCTCTTCCTCGATGAGATCGGCGACATGCCGACAACGATGCAGGTCAAGCTCCTGCGCGTTCTCGAGGAGCAGTGTGTGCAACCCCTCGGCGCCTCGACGACACGCAACGTGGACATCCGTGTCGTCACAGCCACCAACCGCGACTTGAGCGCGGCAACCCGCGCCGGAGCGTTCCGCGAAGATCTGCTCTACCGCATCGACGTCCTACGCGTGCGCATCCCCCCCTTGCGCGAACGCGTCGAGGATATCCCGCTCCTGGCACAACACATCCTCGCAGGGATGCAGTCCAGCTTCGGCCCGCTGCGAGCTACGCCCGAGCTCCTCGCGAGACTGGCAACCTGGTCCTGGCCCGGCAACGTCAGGGAGCTGGAAAACACCCTCTCCCGCCTCGCTCTGCGCTGCGAGGGCGGCATCATCGACCTCGAGACCCTCATGGCCGATCCCGACTCGCGCCACTGCTTCGGCGACTCGCGGGAAGAGAGCCAGACCGACCTCGAGAAGGTCGAGCGGGACGCAATCCGCAGAGCCCTTGAAGTCACCTCCGGCCACCGCGTGCGCGCTGCGGGCCTCCTTGGCATCGGCCGGGCCACTCTCTTCCGCAAGATTCGCCGCTACGGGCTCGAGCAGGTGGGACGCTCCTGAGTCAGCGTCGAGTGCGGCTCTTGAGCCAGGAGCAGACCCCCGGGACGGCACGGCTCTCGAAGCCGCTTTCAGCTGCAGCCGCCGTTTCGGACCCTGCTTGGCGACCTCGAATTCCGCTCCCGCGCCCGGGCCCGAGTCCGCATCGTCTCAAAACGAGACTTTTTCTGACTCCATGCGCTGGACCTCTCCCCGGAGGGTCGTGAAGCATCTCGCTATAACACAGCGTCTTAGGCCGTTTTCTTCGGATTCGCTCATTCTGGCTTACGCCTTGCATTAGCTGGTGGAGCGAACAGGAGCTGGCCCCCACCGGACCCTGCTTCGTCATGAGGCGTTCACGCAGCAGGCTGGATAGCAGCACCTGTCTGCAGAGCTTCATAACTCAGGACATTAACCTGGCTTTGGCATGTCAGGCGGCGAACTTCCCTTGAACTCCCTCCGACCGCTCCCCGGAGGTTCGCCGGTCCCGCCCGATGGATGGGGCCGCGATTCGGGCTTCCCCGACCCTGCAGTTCCCGAGCGCGGCCCCACCACACTTGCCTGCCCGCGACAGGTTCCTGCGCCTCGAGATCTCCTGTTGCGTCTCTGAACTTCCCCGCCCCCTCCTCTCTCTGCACACCCCTTGCGCCTCTACAGCTTTCTGGCGCGTTGGTACCTCCTGCATCTCTCCACGTCCCTTGCTCCACCACTCTTCCCTGCACCACCACGGGTCCCCCCGCTTGAAGACCGGCCCAACCAGAACCAGCCCTTTGCCTTGGCCTTGGCGGGATGCTCTCTGTTCGTTGGCTCCTGAGATGCACGAGGACGAACGAGCCTTTGCGAGATGCAAGGTCGAACCCGATCCTGGGAGGCTCAAGGACGGACAAACTCAGGAGGCACAAGGACGAACCCGATCTCGCGAGGCGCAAGGACGAACAAACTCAGGAGGCACAAGGACGAACCCGATCTCGGGAGGCGCAAGGACGAACGCGAAAGGCGAACTCGGCTCGGCGTTCTATTCGTTCCCTTGTCGCGGCTTGTGCCCTTGCCGCGGCGTGTGCCCGGGCCTCGCCTTGCTCTCGACCGCCGATGTCATCGCCTGCAGGAGCCTCAGTGCCGCATCAGATCCATCGAGCGGGGCACGCAGCCACTTGCGAAAGACCCCCTTGCCGATGCGCCCCTGCCTCAACCCCAACGCCAGCAGGCGGCCGAGCCAAGAGCCGAACACGCGGACCTTCCTGCGCTCATCGGCTGGGGAGGCGGGTTCTTCGGCACCGAGAAGCACTCGTTCCCAGCCAGGCTCCTCCTCGAGCGCGGGATCCACAACCATCGCCAGCGCGAACGCCAGCGCCTCGACCGCGAGCAGGGACCAGAAGCTCGGGTCGTCCAGCTCAGGCCGCAAGGCCAGCGCCAGGAAACGGCCGCTCTCAAGGGCCAGGGGGCGAACACCCTTGCGACCCACGAGAAAGACACCGTCCCGGTGAAGGTAGAGAGCACCTCGCCTCGCAGCTCGATCCCGCAACACGCGAGCCGAGGCCGGCGTCCGGCCAGACTCTCGCAACCTGCGCAGCACTCGTGCCTTCTCCAGGGGCCCGTAGACCTCGGGCTTGACATCCGCGAGCCAGCGACCTGGCCCCATGCGAAAACGGCGTGGATCGATCCCCAGCGCCGCGGCCTCGGCGTCGATCACGCCATGGACCGCAAGGGGCAGATCGATCTCACCCTTCTCGATGATGTCCTCGGCCCAGGAGCGATACACGCTGGCGAGGGCGCGCAGCCGCGCACCGGGGGCATGCGCCTGTCGCAGAAGAAGGTCGGGATCTCCCAGATACCAGCCTGGAGCCGCGAGATCCTCGCGCTCCGGATCGTGCAGGATGCGTACGATCCGAGAGCCAGGATTCAACCTGCGGAGGAGTTCCCGGGGCAAATGCGCCGAAGCCAGATGGGCCTCCCCGAACAACACGAGGGCTCGCTCACCCTTCCCCTCCTCAAGGAGGCAGGCGAGGCGCTCGGCGGCGATTCGGTCCCGCAATGCGAGATCGGCACTCCCACCCCGCGGGGGAATGTCCAGCGCGCGGACGCGTGCGCCACAGCTCTTCGCCACCATCAGCAACTTGCGCAGAACAGGCCAGCTGTAACCCCACTCCTCCTCGAAGCGAATCCGGCGCCGGAACTCCCGCTGGCCGATCGCTCCTGAGAGGAAGGCGTCGAGGGCCGGCTGATCCCGCGCAAAGACGAACTCGAGACCGAGCAGGCACTTCCGCCCACGCCGCGACCAGTCCTCCAGGAACTCGGCGCAACTCCGGGCAGCACTGTCGAGCGGGTGATACTCGCCAACGAGCAGGACATCCGCTCTGGCCGCGACATCGAGGGCTCGGGCCCTGCAAATCGACCCAAAGCTCGAGCAGGCCAGTTCGCGCTCGTAGCGCCTGACGTAGGGGGATTCCGCTGTCTTGTCGTAGATGCCGAGCGAACGCCTCAGCTCCTCGGCATCGAGGCAGCCGGTGGCCAGCGTCTAGTCCTTCTTCTCGGCACCCGGATCGGAGGCCGAGCTATCGTCCTGCATCTGCTTCATTTCGCCCTTGAAGTTCCGTATTCCCTGGCCGAGACCCTTCCCGAGTTCCGGGAGCTTCTTCACACCAAACAACAGAACGAGAATGGCTGCAAGCCCCGCGAGTTCCCACGGGCTGAGGAATGCAAGTAGTGCAATAGGTGCTGCCATGGTCTCTAGACCTCCGTGTTGATAACAACCCCTGCCATTATTCACGAAAAAGCGGGCGAGTCCATGCTCGGAGAGGCCTGACTAGAAGCGCAGGACACGCTCGTTGCCCGCACGGCGCGTGATACCGGCGTCATCCAGACGCTCAAGCAGGGGGATGGCGTACTTCCGCGACAATCCAAAGAGCTCCTTGAAGACCGGCACACCCAAGCGGCCTCTCCCGGCTTCGAATTCCCGGCGCAGCGCATCGACCATCTCCTGCCAGGCTTTCCCGGAGATCCAGCTGTCATCTTTCAGGCGCACAGCGCTCCCGGTACGAACCGCCCAATCAAGCAGCGCGGAGGACTCCCGCCCCACCTCCGCCTGCCGACGGAGTTCCATCTCTCCGAGCGCCTTGAGACCACTGGCATCGAGAGTGGCGATGAGACGCTCGAGACTCTCTTTCTGTGCCGCCTCGAGGGAGGGAGCATGGGTCGACAGACGGACGAGTTCACGATCTGAGTCGATTCTTCCTTCCTCTCGAACGAGATCGAGGTACTCACGGAAAAGGGCAAGAGACCAGCCCGGAGCGACCTCGCTCGCAACGCGTAACGGGGGCAGCCCCGGTGAGAGCGGCTGCGCCTCGTGATGCGCCGACAGCAAGCTCTCGATACTGCGCCGAAGCGAACGGTCTCCCTCCGCAGACAGAATGCGGTCGCCCCCGATCAGGATGAGATCTCCCGAGAGCGCCTCACGAATCTGCGCCGAGTCTGCGCCAACGCGCAGCGCACGCTCACCGAGGGAGAAACCGACCGGCCCGGCCTCTGCGACCAAGATCTCGACGCGTTCGACGGGCCCGGCCTGGGCAAGGCGCGGCGTGCGCTCCGACCAGGCGGGATCATCCCGGCGCCAGCGCGGCGGATCAATGTCCGCGACCTGCCCGCCGCCGAGCGTCGTGATCGGGCTGTAGCGCCGGACGATGAAGCGATCTCCCGGCAGCACCGCAAGAGGCGCCTCGAGGCGCAACTGCGCGGCTCCGTGGGCCCCGGGAGCGAGATGTCCCGGATAGGGAAGGCGCAGACGCGCCATGACCTCGGCTGTGCCGAGGTTCACGCGCACGCGCATGCCCTCTTCGAGGCCGACAGGAGCCTCACGAATCAGGCGAAGTTCGGCATCGAAGAAGAGGGTTGAGACCCCCCTGCCTCGCGGGACCAGGGACATCCCCCGACCCAGCTCTTCACGGCTGACCCCCTGCAGGTTGATCGCGACGCGGCGATGCGGCCCCGCGCGATCGACACTCTGACCGTGGACCTGGATCCCCCGGACGCGACCTTCGATATCTCCGGGAACCGCGAGGAGTGCGTCGCCCACCGCAACGGAGCCACCCTGAAGCGTGCCCGTGATCACCGCACCGAATCCCCGCGCCGCGAAAACCCGATCGATTCCCAGGCGGGGCCATGGCCCTTCCGTGCCGCGGACAAGTCCCTCGGCCGCCCGGCAGAGCGCGGCCCGCAAGTCCTCCATACCCTCTCCGCTCACGGGGCTCACACCCACGATCTCTGCCGACTCGAGGAAGGTCCCGGCCAGGGTCTCCCGCACCTCCTCTTCGGCGAGATCCGCGAACCCCTCTTCCGCCAGATCGATCCGGCTGAGAGCGACGACTCCCGCCTTGAGTCCCAGCAAACTGCAGATGGCGAGGTGCTCCCGGGTCTGGGGCATGACCGACTCGTCGGCCGCAATGACGAGCAGCACGAGGTCGATCCCCGTAGCTCCGGCGAGCATGTTGTGGACGAAACGTTCGTGCCCGGGAACATCGACAAAGGAGAAGGAATGTCCCCCGATCTCCGCATGGGCGAAGCCGAGGTCGATAGTGATCCCGCGTCGCTTCTCTTCTTCCCAGCGGTCGGGATCGGTGCCCGTCAGCGCCTCCACGAGAGTCGACTTTCCGTGATCCACGTGGCCTGCCGTCCCGACAACGATGTGATCCAGGGCCTCGGTCATGGAAAGGGATCCGCTCCCAGCTTCGGTGAACAGATCGGAGGCACCGGAGAGCGCGACACGGGAGGAGCGACCCGCAGGCTGTAGGTCTCTGCAACGACGCGCAGGACCTCGCGAAAATCAAAGGGCTTGGCCAGGCAGGGTCGCCCTGCTCTCTTCAAGACCGAGGACGCTGCCGCAGCTTCGAGATCGCCTGTCGTGAACACGAGGCGGGGAACGAGGTGTGGCGAGTCGCGCTGCAGCTCCTCCAGCAGATTCTCGCCGCTGACACGCGGCATCTTCAGGTCGGACACGATGACATCCGGCGCATCCCGCAACAGCGTCCCGAGAGCCTCTTCCGCTCCGTGGTAGACCGAGACACGCGCTCCGGAATGACCCAGCACTTCGGCGAGGCAATCTGCCACTGCCGGTTCGTCGTCGATCACCATCACGCGCGCGCCACCGAGCGAGGTTGTGACGGGCAAGACCTCCGGCTCCGCTTCACAGGCGCAGGCCTCCCTCACCTCGGCAACGGGAAGCTCAATCCGGAACACGGCACCGCCGTCCGCCCCGCTCTCGATCCGGATCGTGCCTGAATGGTCCTGCACCGTGGAGGCCACCTGGGCAAGTCCCAGGCCGGTCCCCTTGCCCTCGTCCTTGGTCGTGAAGAACGCATCGAATACCTTGACGCGGAGGGCCTCCGGGATGCCAGGACCGCTGTCACCGATGGCGAGGACGATCTTCCCGTCGCCCCCCGGACCGATCTCGACACGAACCTCCCTTCGTCCGGAGTAGTTTTCCAACGCATGGAGTGCGTTGGTCAGCAAGTTGATCATCACCTGGAGCAGCGCATCCTGGTCTCCCAGCACGGCGGGAGTCTCCGTGTCGATGCGCAGGGAAGCCTCGATGCTTGCGGTTCGGAAGGGGTAAGCCACCAGCGAAAGAGCACGCTCCGCAATGGCCTTCAGCGAGAGGATCTGGTGTCCCCCATCCTGGCGGCGCGCCAAGGCCAGCATGTTGTTGACGATCCGGTGGCAGCGCTGGCCTTCCTCGAGGATCGTCTTCATCCATTCTCCCCGGGTCGGAGAGTCCGGGACGCCGACGCTCATCTGCGCGTAGCCCAGAATCGTCGAGAGCGGGTTGTTCAGCTCGTGCACGACACCGGAAATCAGGGTCCCGAGCGCGGAAAGCTTCTCTGCCTGGACCAGCTGGCGCTTCTGCCGGAGCATCTCGCTGACGTCGTCCAGAACGAGCAGGACATCGCCCGAGGCATCACGGCCGGAGATCGCACGACGCAGAGCGGGGACCACCCGGACTTCGAGCGTGCGGCTCCCCTCCGGGAAGAACACCTCCGCGGAGTTGGCCCGCCCTTCACTGGCCTCGGCGATCATGGGCATCAATTCGACGCTGCCGAGCTTGCGCACGAGCCCCGAGCCCCCCTCGTGCCAGGCGTCCAGCTTCTCGAGGAGTTCGGTCGCCTTGTGGTTCACGAGGCGAATCTGTCCCCGGCGGGTCAGAAGAGCGACGCCCAGGGGCAATCCCTCAACGGTATCCTTCAGGCGGTTTTCCTCGCGCAGACGCTCACTCTCCAGCCGGTCAATCGCCATCGAAAGCGACGCATGCACGGCTTCAATCAGCCGGGTCGCGGAGCGGGGCACTCGGCCGGGCCACCCAAGCGCCATGCGCACCGCTGAACCGTCCGCAGGTGGTATGACCCAAGACAGCGAATCGGAATCGATGGCTCCCGCCGCAACGGCGGCGGCCTCCTGACCCTTGGCGCTGTTCGGCCAGGACTCAACGAGCGCGTCCTGTCCCGCTGCCAGTTCGACCACGATAGCGCCCGCGAAGGGCTCGAGGTGCCGGCGCAGCGCGTCGATGGTGACCGCGACCGCCTTGGAAGGAGTAGGCACTCGCGATAGCTCGCGAGTCAGTTCGAAGAGTTCCGCGACCTCGGCCGACGAAGAAGACTCTACGCGCTCCCGGCGCTCCTGGCGGACGAACCGTGCGAGCGTCGGCCCGAGCAGCAAAGCGTCTTCCTCGAGGGAAGCGATCTCATCGGAGCGGAACGAGGCTCCCGTTCTCGCTACGGTAAGGACGCCGGCGATCTCCGGAAGGAGCGGGAGAGCCAGCACTTGGGCAAGCCCCAGAGAGAAGAGCAGGTCTTCAAAGGCCGTACCCCGGCCTCCGCCGAGCGCAAGCTGGATCGTGCTCGCCGGGCGAGGACCCGCCGCGACAGGAGGCATCGGCAACGGCAGGAAGGAATTTCCCTCCCGCCGGAAGGCAGGCCCCACCAAATCGCTCTCGGCCTCGAGGACCGTCACGAGATCCGCATCCACTGCGGTATGGGAGAGCCAGCCGAGGAGCGCGGACGGAAGGTCATCCGCCGCAAGCAAGACGCGAGCAAGACTCGCCGTCCGGTCCGCAAACCCGTTTGATCTTGAAGAGGATCGACCGCTCATTATTCCTTCTGCACGCAGAACACCTGCCCAGACCCAATGGCGGAGTTTACACCACGCAAAGCGATCCGAGAACCCCGCCGATGACCCTCCAGCACTGACGGACGAACAACGCCCCGGGCCGAAATCGAGATCGGAGGGGCCGCTGGGCGCGTCAGCCCGGGTCGATTGGCCGGGCGACGCGGGGCATCAGTCCCCGGAAAGAGGGGGCTCTGGTGGATTGGCTCGGGGCTTTTTTTGGGCGCTGCTCGCACTCGGCTTCGTGTACCGGAGCCAGGCTCTGCGCAATCTGCTCGGGCCTGGGCGCGAACGGGACAATCGTGTAGACGGAAGCCACCGTCGCCATCCGCTTGGAGTTGCGCTTCCCACCTCTCGTCAACCCGTGGTATAGCCTGTGCTGCCGCTGCGCGACACCCTTGCGGGTCGCCGGGAGCAGCTCCAGATGATCCTGGTATCAACCAATCCGGAGATCGCGGCACGCAACCCGTTGTCGGGGACCTATCGCACGCCACGATCGATAAGTCTGGCAAGACAAGCGTGAGAGTCTACGTTCAGGCTGGAAGCCAGAGGCGAGAGCCACCTTCGCTAACCAGAGATCGAGTTCGATGCTGCCCCACATCAGTGCGGATGCCACCCGATCCGAGCACAGCGGTCCGTCTCATGGCGAACTCGCGGTCACACCCCTTGCCGTAGCACTCCTCCTTGCGGAAGCCATCTGAATGCGCTGGGAGATGCCAGCCTCGTCGAGAGTACGGTAGAGGCGGTTGATGAACAGGGCCAACTCGGCCGTATCGGCCACATCGACCACCGCGGCATCCTGCTGGATGGGCTCCATCACCCTATCAACGAGTCTCGCGTATTGTTCATCGCTCGCCATAAGGCGCCGATGTGCTTGCAAACAACTCTTGAGTTCGGGAATACCGAAATCGAAGAACGTAACAAGCTGCCGTGAAGGACAGAACCAGAAGATGCGTGCGCATTCGTGGTCCAAGGGAGGAATCGTCACCGACGCGAAGACTCCTGGCGTGTCCCGAGCATTCGTCTCCACCTCCTCCAAGAACTTCTTGGTCAGGTAATGCTCGGGAACGGCAACCCGTACCGACCCATCGGCTGCTGCCCTCGCGACGGCATCGTGAAGCAATCCGAGATCCAGGAATACCTCATATGCGCCCTTACGTACTTCGTACTCGCTCGGGCGAAGACCAAGTTGGGCGACGAGCCGGGCACTACCCTCAGCGTAACGCCTCGCAGCATCCGGGTCTTCCGTTCGCAGATGATAGAAAGCTAGCGCTAGCTCGCGGAAGCGGATGAAGAATGCTCGATCCACCTCATCAACGTTGTTCGGGTCAAAGCCTGGAAAGGTGAACTCGGGTCGCCAAGGCAAGTCGCCGTCTAGAATAACCCGCCCCTGAAACATCCTACTGAAGATCGCAGCGTCTTCCGGTTCGAGCATCTCCCTTGCCGAAACCGCGCTGATGAAAACGAGACCGATCAAGCACAGTAGTGTAGAAAATCGGAGCATCTTCTTCCTCTCGTGTGACCAGAGCCTAACATAGGGTGGAGCAGGCGCGGACGACAAGATCTGAACCTAATCTGAACCTAACCGAAAACCACGTTGCCGACCCCCGCGTGACCGTGCCGCACGGCGCGCCGTTTGCTCAGTTTGTCCCGATGTGAATAAACAACTCCTGCATTCCAACAGCACCGGCCTCGTAGCAGGCCCCATCGAACGCGCCGCAATCCTGCACGCATAGGCCGGAACCGCAGAACACGGACTGTTTCTGACCATCTCGGCACACCGCGCAGTCATGGGACTTACCGCTTCCAAAGGGAACGGAACTCGGGATCGCACCTGACATTGCGGAAACGACCGCCAGGAGGGGCGCCCTGGGAAGCTCGGCCTGGCGAAAGGCAGCGAGAAGCAGATCGTGGAAACCCGATTTATAATACGCCATCGTAATCGACGCATACGTCAACTCCCGGGCGCTCCGCGTCGTAGCAAGATCGATGCTCGCAGTCATGTCCAAGTAGATCGAAAACGCGGATACTAGCGCGGCAGGAGAACTTTCGAGCCGCATCGCCAATGCCTCCAGCGCGACTTGGGTTGGATACGAACCCGCCTCCCCGTTGGGAGCAGCAACGAGAAACAGCACCCCAGCCGCGTCAAACCCAATATAGGGAGGCTCAAGGTTCTCGATGCCCGCATCACCCATGACCGGATGCAGAACGACGGCAAACAGCAGGATCGCAAGAACACAGGTGCATAGCCGTTGCATGGTATTTCCTCCTCGGGATCGCCCAGTTCCGGAACCGCTTCCCAGCGACCGACGACCCGTACGCATGCTCAAAGCCTAGGATGCCGTTCGCACAGTGAATAGCGTGAATTCGACCTTGCTGACAAGTCCTTAGGCACTCCTGCCTTCTCCACGATTCACGATTGCGTGAGCCCCCATGCAGTTCTGCATATTCGCACTGCAACCATCGTATAAAACATCGTATAAGAAACGATTTGACATGGAGTTAGCCAGCGTGGAATGATCGTCTTGGCGCAACACGACGTGATCTGTCTGACCGATGGGGAGGGCGTCGAATATGAAGGAAACGCAGGGGGCTTCGAGGGCTTTTCTCGAACTCGGCAGGTATTTTCGTCAGTTGCGGGAGAAGCGCCATGTCAGCCAAGTGGAACTCGCCAGCCGTTCGAGCGGGGCGGCTTTCCCCGTGGACCAGAGCTACGTCTCCCGTCTTGAGCGCGGCGACGTTGCGGGGTCGGTAGGCAAATTCTTCACGGTCCTGTCTCTCGTCAACGCAGACTCCGCACAGGTCTCCGAACTCCTGCGCTTGGGCCCGGCATCCGGGGGCGCGGAAGAAGCATCGCTCGACGAGTGCCTTGCGCACGCCCGTTCCAGTGCAGAAAACGGTCAACTCACGGAGTCTTTGAGTTGGGCGTTGAGCGCACTTTTTCAGGCAAATGCCTCAAGAGATGCGGAAGCGGAAGCCAGATGCTTGGTGAGCGCCTCCATTGTCCTGAAGAACCGCGGCGCCAGGGAGATAGCTCGTAGCCTTGCCTTTCGAGCATTAAACCTCACCGGGACCTCGAAAAAGGTGCGCCTGCAGGCCACGCTCCAAACAGCAGCATGTTGTCTGGAAATGGACGAACCGGTCACCGCCGAGCTGCTCCTGGATCATGTAGGAAAAGAGGACACGGCATCTTCACCAGAGCTCATGGCACAGACTTGGCACAACCTCGGGATCGCGCGTTACCTCAGTGCCAACCCTGATGGCGCCCTCGAAGCCTTCGAAGTGGCAGCCGACTATTACGTGCGGACTTCTATTCCCAGCAACCATGCTCGCCTCGCTTCGTTGCGAGCAAAGATCCACGCCGAACAAGGGAATCGTGAGGCCGCGATCCTCTCGATCTCGAAAGCGTTTGAGCTAGTCGAAGTGGCGGGTCATGCCGTGACACGAGTACGCGTGCTGCTTGACGCAGGACGCATCGACATTCTTCTCGGTCGCTTCCAGCTCTCGCGGCGTTGGCTCATCCAAGCAGAGGAACTGGCCGAGAATCTCCATCACGCGGAGTTCCTTTTCGAGGCTCGTCTGTGGCGGCTGGATCTCGCCTACCGCGAGAAGGACAGGATGGGCGCAAGGCTACTGGCCCAGGTTCTTCGCAAGCAGAAACGGAGTCTGGAAACAGGAATTGTACTCAGCAAAGCTTACGATGGCCTTGTGGGAGCTACGGGAGATGGAGGACTGGAGCAATGATCCGCTACATCCAGACTGTTCTCATCGGCATGTTGTTCTGGACATCTGCCCTTATGCCCTGTGTGTACGCTGAAGTTGGGGCCAAGACGGCAGCACTTCAAAGCGGCGGCATTGTTTTCGAGCGCTTGGACGAGGCGGCATCTACGATCTGGAGGCTCGTGAGGCCCAGCGCCGGCCCAATCGCGCTCAACACGTCCGGAGAAGCGAACGGCGACCTGTCGCCCGACCTTCGAATCAACCCCCTCACAAGACGGCCCGAAGTCGTCTGGGCGTACTGGACCGGATCGAACTACGAGATCGCCTGGTCGTTTTTCGATGGAGAAACCTGGTCTTCTCCGCTTCTGCTGACGGACAGCCCCGCAGATGATATTGAGCCGAAGCTCGCGTTCGATCACCTTGGCAACCTTGGGATCGCCTGGACTCGAATGGAGTCGGTGAGCCGTATCTGGTATTGCGAGAAAGATCCAGAGGCGGGATGGTCTGGCGAGATTGTGGTCAGCAATGGCGAGAACCCCGCCAAGCAAGCCTCGATCGCTTGGGATGGTCTCATCCCGCGCATCAGTTTCCACGAAGACCTTTCGGGAGGCGGCGCCAGGATGATCGTCGCCGGAGGTGAAACACCAGATCCCTGGCCGCTCGCCTTCCTTCCCGAACTTGTGGCCATGAGTACCTGGGAAGGGGAACTGGATCAGGGCCTGGATGTCACGCGAGGCAAGGTCTTCACAAGCTGGGTGGACTCGGCGTCTCATCTCGCCTTCTCTCGCCGGGTATACGGAAGCTGGCAGGTGCCGGAGTTCGAACCCTACGAAGGGGAAGATGACATTCCTCGCGCCAGGATCAGGATCAAATCGCGCGTCGGGAGCACGCCCTGAACCATTTGGATGCGGCTCTTTTCTTGACGACGGAAAGAAGGGACGTTCGAACGAGAATCAGTTGTTTTCGATACGCAGCTTGCGCCCGCAGATGTCTGCCATCGTCTCCGGTGGTCGCGTGGCATCTCGACTGACAGTGGTCAGCGTGAGGCGCCCGTTGTGTTGTCACGAAGAACCGAGCCTGGAAGAGGCCGGCTCGGAATATGGGCCTCAGAGAGACTCGACGCCCCGCCCGATACGAAGAGTATGATACCGCACCGTGATCTCGTGATCTCGCGACCACAGTGCACGATCAACGGCGCTTCCGCGGCTGCCATGATCGCTCTCTCCGCCGTTGAAACACTGGTTTGGCCCTATCTGGCAGATTTTTCTTCCGCTGTTCACCCCCTTAACGGATTGAGGCTTCTTGCCGTGCGGAGCCACGACAAGAAGCCTTAACCCGTTCGTGCGACGAGAAGTATCCAGGCTCGGCCACACAACCCCGACACGCTTGGGGTTCCAGACACGCGCGTCAGGGCTGATAACCCTCCCAAAGGCACCGGATGTCGAGCACCTCGATCTCGCCGAGCGCTGGCTGGACTCGATCTCGCCGGACGCTAGCGACGCCGGGAGCGGGAACGGGCTTTCTTAGAGGGCGGCCGGAAACCCCGAGGACGACTGAACATCCGCCGCAGACGCATCTTGGCTTGGGTTTCGATCTGCCGAATTCGCTCACGGCTGACACCCATCTTCTCGCCGATTTCCTTGAGCGTAAGAATCGGGCAGCCATCCAGGCCGAAGCGGTGCTTGATGACCGTACACTCCTGCTCGTTCAGGTGGCGCAGAGCCTCCACCACCAATCCGGCTCCCTCTCCACGCAGCAGCGAGTCTTCGGGGGAATCCGAATGATCATCGACGAGGAAGTCACTGACGGGGGTCTTTCGCTCTTTGCCGACGGAATCGTCGATGGACATCTCACGGGAACTGACTTGAAGGGTCTGGTCCACCTTCTTGATCGGGACTTCGAGGCGGTCGCTGATCTCGTAACGCGCCGGAGTCCGGCCCAGCTCCTTTCGGAGCGCGAACTCGGCTTCGCGAACCTCCTTGACCTTCTTCATCTGGTAGGTTGGGACGCGGACGAGGTTCACCTGCTCCGCCAGTGCCTTGAGGATCGACTTGCGGATCCACCAGATCGCATAGGTGATGAACTTCGTTCCCTTCGAAGGATCGTAGCGGCGCGCCGCCTCGATCAGTCCGAGGTTGCCCTCGTTGAGCAGGTCTTCGAGGGGGAGCCCCAAGTTCCTATACTCACTGGCAACTTTGACCACGAAGGAAAGGTTCGAGGCAACCAGCCTCTCGAACGCCTCGGTATCGCCCTCCCGCACCCGATGGGCCAAGCTCAACTCCTGCTCCTTGGTGAGGAGAGGATAGGCACGAATCTCGGTAAAGTAGCGACTGAGAACGGTCTTGTCGGCGTATTCCCTGGCCATGCAGCTCCCGTCTTCACCCCGGTGGCGCGTTGAGACTCCTGCCTGACCCCGACTCGAGAAGGCTCCTGACCGATCAAAATCGGCGTCTCAGGACACTCCGTCACTGCCATCAGGATCCGACCTGCAGCTCCCTTCCCGCCTTTGCCGTCCTCCCGAACGGTTCCTTCCCCAGCTCGAACGGAACTCCCCTTTCTGTTCCGTTCGCCCAGAACTGTTCGACGTCTTCCAGAGAAATCCGCTCCTGTTCAGAGCATCCGGAACCCGCCAGCAATTCCATGGCCGCTATGACCAATATGACGGATCGACAGGCCGTTAGTCAATAGCAAGGGGAGAATTGAGGGATTTTCGCCGCCGAGACGCAACGCGATCCACGACACCCCAGCGAGACCCTAGTGGACATCCCACGGGCCCCTGCGCCCCCCGTTGTGCACATCGAAAGACCTGCGCTTGCGGAACCAACTCTTGGGGCCACCCCCGCGCGATCCTCCTCCACCACGAATCATCTGCAGGTAGAGGTACGCCGCGCCCATCCCTCCGAGATGTGCAAGATACGCGACGCCACCACCCCGATCGACGAGCGCCCCGTAGAGGTTCAGCACGAGATAGACCGCTGCGAGAACCCAGGCCCGAATGGGTATGGGTATGGGGAACATGATCAGCTGGCGTTTTGGGAAGAGGATCGCGAACGCCAGGACAACACCAAGGACGCCTCCCGAGGCCCCGATAACGGGAACCGTACTCCCGACGAGTAGCCCAACCACGCCATAGAGCAACCCACCGCCCAAGACGCAGGCGATAAAAAAGCGCAAGAAGCCCTTAGAACCGAGAGCTCGCTCGACATCACCCCCGAAGAAGTACAAGCCAAGACAATTCATCCCGAGATGCCAGAGGTTGCCCATCTGGGGACTCGCGATGCTCCCATGCAGCAAGCCGTAACTGAGAAACTGCCAGAGAGCAAAGTGCTTGAGGCCCGGGGGTGAGAGCGCCAGCCACCACACGAGTTCCACCAGGCCCATCACTTGCATCGCGGTTTGAACAACAAATGCGATACCGAGAGCCATCAGGATCTTGCGAACCATCGGGGTCAGCGGCGGAAACGCGAACTGCATCCCGCCTCCTCCGTAGGAACCTCTGTAGTTGGACATGGAGGGAGATTACATCGCTTTTGGCAACGAGACCGCCCCGAGCGGTGTCAAAAACTTGACGATTTCACTGGAATCATCCGGCTCAAGGCACAAATTAGCCGATAGAAAGGAAGCGCCCGCATGCCGCGTAGGAAGGCATTCACACTGGCGGATGACTCCGGGAAAGTGCTGCAAGAGTTGGAGGAAGCCCTCGAACGGTCTTCAGCAGTCCCGGGTGTCGAGTCGGCTAGCGCCGTGGAGGCGCTGAACTCCCTGGTCAAGGGAGACGTGGAAGCCTGCATCACCAAGGGTCCGCTCGACTGGGAACTGCTGCAGAATGCCCGGAAGGCCGGCCTGGAGCTGGCGATGGCCGTCTTCACGCCGTCGGCAGTCGAGGCGAAGAGCGACGCTGCCATGGTCGACAGCGAGGAGGCTGCCGCTCCGCCCCTCCGGCCACTGCCCACGACCTACTATGACCCCCTCACCGGGTTGCCCAACCGGAGCCTGTTCACCCAGTGGCTCTCGCGCGCCATCGTGCGCTCCGAGCGGCAGGACCGGTACCGTTTCGCCGTGCTGCTCCTCGACCTGGATCGTTTCAAGATCATCAACGACAGCCTCGGCTACGACACCGGTGACCAGTTGCTGATCGCGGTGGCCAGACGCCTGCTCAAGCATCTCAGGTTCTCGGATGCGGTGGCCCGCATCTCGGGCGACGAGTTCACCATCCTCTTGGACGATATCGAAGATGTGTCCGACGCGGTGCGCATCTCGGAACGTGTTCACCTCGCGCTGCAGGACCCGTTCTTCCTCGGCGGGCAGGAGGTCTTCCCCACCGTCAGCATCGGCATCGCCCTGAGCGCCAGCGGCTACGACCGCCCGGACGAAATGCTCCAGGATGCCGAGACTGCGATGTACCGCGCCAAGACGGCCGAAGCGGGTTACGAGATCTTCGACCCGGACATGCGGCGCATGGCGAGGGAGAAACTCCTGCTCGAGTCGGATCTGCGCCGTGCGGTCGAACGCCGAGAGTTCGTGCTCTTCTACCAGCCCATCGTCTCCCTCGAAGAGAAAAGCGTCATCGGCTTCGAGGCCCTGGTCCGGTGGATCCACCCCGTCAGGGGCTTTGTCTCGCCCGGCGACTTCATTCCGGTCGCGGAGGAGACGGGGCAGATCGTGCAGATCGGTGCGTGGGTTCTCGAAGAAGCCTGCCGGCAGATGGCACGTTGGACCGAGGAGATTCCCGGGGCGCAGTCACTCGTCATGAACGTCAACCTGTCGCGAAAGCAGCTCGCGGAGCCGGACATTGTCCAGCAGGTGGGCCGCGTGATTCGAATGACCGGCGTCGATCCCAGCCTGCTCCACCTGGAGATCACCGAGAGCATGGTCATGGAGAACACGAACTCCGCCGTCGATACGTTGATGCAACTGCGAGAGCTTGGCACCCAGATCGCCATCGACGATTTCGGTACCGGCTACTCCTCTCTGAGCTGTCTGCACCGCCTGCCGATCCAGACGATCAAGATCGACCGCTCCTTCGTCTCCCGCATGGGGCTCGATGTCGAGAGTTCGGAGATCGTGCGAACGATCGTCTCGCTCTCGGGCAGCCTCGGCAAGCAGGTTGTCGCGGAAGGCATCGAGACCCTGGACCAACTCTCCCGGCTCGAGTCTCTTGGGTGCAACAATGCTCAGGGATTCCTCTTCTCGCGACCGGTTGCCGCCGACGAAGCCGGGAAGCTGATCGGCACCAACCTTTTCAACTTCGCCGAAGCGGAGCTGGTGTCAAGCTAGCGCGCCTGACGGAACACTCGTTTCCCGCGGCAGATGACGGTGCAGACTCCTGGACTCAACCCCAGCTCAAGGACGCTCGATCTCTGCCGTACCCTCGCGGTGATGCACATAGATCCAGGCGCGGCCCGCAGGAAACACCCCGAACGCACGATCTGACCGGCCCTCCGCCCGGCACCCACTCTTCCGGGGAATGCCGCACTGGAAGGTCTCACGCTGCGTGCCCGCCTCGAGAACCCAACGATAGGCCCAGACGTTTCGCTCGTTCTCCACCTCCGCGTTGATCTCGTTGGCTCCGTCATGCAGGAAGGGGCCCAGATCGACCCATCCGGCCTTGAGTTCCCCGGGCGAGGCCACCTCATCTCCATCCACGTAGATGCGTACCTTGTCGTCCGCCCCAAAGACCCGCACGCGAACCTTGATCGGGGGCAGGACGTCCTCGCCAAAGCGGATTGCAGCGACGGAAGACCTGGGGATCGTCTCGTGCCCACCATCCTCATGCTCGATCGTGAGCCGCTGCTTGGACAGATCAAGAACGCGGCAGACGATCTCACTGCCATCGCGCAGGGTCACCTGGTCCATCTCGGCCAGCACGGTCGCGGGCAGGACGAGCGCGAACAGCAGCAGGACCCAGGCACGGGTCACCTTTCGTGATTCTCCGATGCGGGACATGACAGCTCCTTTCTCCTCCGGCAAAGCGCTCCTCTTCTCTACCCTCAACACCCACGAGAACAAGGAGGAGGCATCTCATCATGGCAGCAAGCACTCATTCCGGCATCCTTCCGGCTGACGAGCTCCTTCGTGAACTGCTGCGCAAGGAACTCACACACACCGAGCTCCGCATCCCTGCGGACGAGGACCTCG
>JANTFM010000007.1 GCA_024763475.1 Acidobacteriota bacterium
CTCGAACCCATTCGCGCGGATCGCCTCCCGCATCCGCCGCATCAGATCCTGATAGAACCACAGGTTGTGAAGGGTCCCGGCGACCGGCGCCAACATCTCCCGCGAGACATAGAGATGCCGCAGATACGCCCGGGAGAGCTTGCGGCAGACGGGGCAGGCACATTGGGGATCGATCGGGCCCGGATCGGTCTTGAGCGAGGCGTTCCGCATGTTGAGGATGCCCGTGCGGGTGAACACCTGGGCGTTGCGCCCGTGACGGGTGGGGATCACGCAGTCGAACATGTCAAAACCGGCGGCCACCGCCTCGACGAGATCCTCGGGCCTCCCGACGCCCATCAAGTAGCGCGGCGTCTCGACCGGCATGCGAGGCCCGAAGGTTCCGATGATTCGTCGGATGTTCTCACGACCTTCCCCCACGGAGACGCCTCCGAGGGCATATCCGTCGAAACCGAGCTGAACGGTATCGGCCAGGCTGCGCTCTCTCAGATCATCGAAGATGCCTCCCTGGATGATCCCGAAGAGCGCGGCGGACGCGTCGACCCGCGCCTCCAGGTTGCGCGTCAGCCAGCGCGAGGTTCGCTCGAGGGCAACGAGCGTGGCGGTCCTGTCGGTCGGCTGCCCCGTACAGTCGTCGAGCGCCATCATGATATCCGACCCCAGCGCCTCCTGGATGCGGATCGACACCTCGGGGGTCAACCGCCGCTCAGACCCCTCGATATGGTCCCGGAAGGTCGCACCGTCATCGTCGAGCCGGCAGCGATCGGAGTGCGAGAAGACCTGGTAGCCCCCCGAATCCGTCAGAATGGGACCCTTCCAGCCACTGAACGCATGGAGTCCGCCGAGCTCCCGCACGATCTCCTCTCCCGGCCGGAGATGCAGGTGGTAGGTATTGGCAAGCACGACCTGCGCACCGAGGCTCGCCACCTCCCACGGGGGCAATCCCTTGACGCTCCCTGCGGTGCCCACCGGCATGAACGCGGGAGTCTCTACGCTGCCACGTCGCGTGTGGAGTACTCCCGACCGAGCCTGGCCGTCTCGCGCATCGACCACGAGTTGAATCGGACGGCCAGGTCCCAAGCTTTCACCCATCAAAGCACCAGCATCGCATCACCATAGGAGTAGAAACGGTAGCGCTCGCGCACCGCTTGTGCGTAGGCCGCAAGCACCTGCTCGCGACCCGCGAAGGCCGCCACGAGCATCAGCAGGGTCGAACGCGGCAGGTGGAAATTCGTCAAGAGAATATCGACGAAGGCGAAGCTGTGCCCGGGGGAGATGAAGATCGAGGTCTTTCCCTCGCCGGCTTCGGGGCTGCCGTCCGGACCCATCGTGCGGGATTCCAGGGTGCGGGTGACCGTGGTTCCGACGGCCACGACTCGCCCCCCCCGGGCCCGCGCTGCCGCAATCGCACGGGAACTCTCGCCGGGAACCCGGTACCGCTCGGCGTGGAGACGGATCTCCTCGACCCGCTCCTCCCGGAGCGAGCGAAAGGTCCCCTCCCCCACGTGCAAGGTCACGCGAGTCCTGTGGACCCCCCGCCGCTCGAGGCGATCCAGGAGCTCCTCTGTAAAGTGCAGGCCGGCCGTCGGCGCCGCCACCGCGCCGTCCTCCCTGGCAAAGAGGGTCTGGTAGCGCTCCCGGTCCCGAGCGGTTCGTGGATCTTCACGCGTCCGGCGAATATACGGAGGGAGTGGCGGCACACCCGTCTGGGCCAGCAGTTTCGAGAGATCTCCTTTCGTTTCCAGGCGCAGCTCGGCGCTTCCATCCTCGTCCAGGCTCCGAACGCGCCAAGCGCGAAGGTCGTGGCCCAGGAGGATCGGTGTCTCCGGCCCGGGCATCCTCGAGGCACGCATCAGGCCCCGCCACGTTTCGCTGTGCGCCGAGTTCCGCGAGATACGCTCCAGAAGGAGGATTTCCACCTGGCCGCCACTCCCCTCCTTCCTGCCGAAGAGACGTGCCGGAAGGACCCGCGTGTCGTTGACGACCAGCAGGTCGTCGCGACGCAGCAGCTCGGGGAGGTCCCGCACGAGACGGTGTTCGATCGTTCCCGCCGCGCGATCGAGGACCATCAGACGGGCGGCATCCCGGGGCTCAATCGCCTCCTGGGCGATCAATTCCGGCGGCAGCTCGTAGTCGAAGAGATCAACTCTCACGACCCGGCCCCACCCCATATCCAGGCAACGATCGACAGGCAGATCCCTTCGATCACCAGCAGGGCGATGAGATTGGCGCCGATTCCGGAACGAATCATGGCTGGCAAGCTCACGTAACCGCTGCCGAAAACGATCGCGTTGGGTGGCGTGCCGGCCGGCATCATGAACGCCATCGACGCCGCCAGGGCTGCCGGGACCATCAACAGCGGAGCCGGAACACTCAGGGCGATCGCGCTGGCGGCCAGCAGGGGGAGAATCATCGCGGTCGATGCCGTATTCGAAGCGAACTCGGTCAGGAGGATCACGACCAGCGTGATCACGAAGATGAACACAGGCAGCGGGATGGACGACATGCCCAACACACCGCGCCCGAGGATCTCGTCCAGGCCGGTGGAGACGAAGGCTCGGGCGAGCGCGAGGCCTCCACCGAACAGAAGCAACACGTTCCAGGGAATATGCTTCCAGCACGATCGATCCAGGAGACGGCGGCCAGGTTCTTCGAAAGAGGGGACGAGAAAGAGCAGCACGGCGCCGAGCATGCCGACCGAGGCATCTTTGACGAATCCTCCTGGCGCGACCAACTGCTCCCAGATCGGGCGCGTCAGCCAGCCCAGGGCCGTGAGCGCCACGATCGCGGTGGTTAGCCATCCGCCGGGGCCCACCGGGCCGAGCAGCGCGAGTTCCTTTCTTACCAGATCGCGTCCTCCGGGAAGCCTGCGCACCTCCGGCGGCTGCGCCCAGAACACCAGCCAGGCCCAGACCAGGGGCAGGGCGAGCAGAACGACGGGAACGCCCACCAGCATCCACTGCGCGAATGAGATGCGGACCCCCGCGAGTTCCTCGAGCATCCCTGCCAGCAGCACGTTCGGCGGCGTCCCGACGAGGGTTCCAACCCCTCCGATCGATGCGGAGTAGGCGATGCCCAGCATCACCGCGATACCGAAACGAAAGTGCCCCGGCCGGGTATCGACCCCGGGCTGATCACGCTCGAGGAGCGTGGCAGAGTACGCCACGACGGCCATTCCGACCGGCATCATCATCGCTGCGGTCGCCGAGTTTGAAACCCACATCGAGAGGAAAGCCGTAACCAGCATCATCCCTAGAACGATCAGGCGCGGGTTGTTGCCCACGATGGCCACGACGAAGAGCGCGAGCCGGGTATCGAGCTTCCAGGCAGACAGGGCCCTCGCGAGCAGGAAGCCCGCGAGAAAGAGCTGAATCAGGTGATGTCCGTACTGGGCGCAGGTTTCCGGCGCGGGGAGGATCCCCAGGAGGGGAAACAGCGCGATGGGAAGCAGCGCGGTCGCCGCCAGGGGAATCGCTTCTCCCACCCACCAGCACGCCATCATGAACGCCACGGCACCCAAACGGCGTGCGGAGACCGCCTCCGCGCCCCCCCAGCCACTTGCGAGCACCAGCAGGAAGCCAGCCGCCCCGAGCAACAGGAATGCGACCTGGCTCGGTGCAAGACCCCGCCTAGAAGAGATCCGGGTCATCGCTGGGGATCCTCGAGTCCTGCTTCCCGAAATCCCTCGGCCCGGAGCCAGCAGGACTCGCAGCGCCCACAGGGATGATCGCTCGCCTGGTAGCAGGACCAACTCAGATGAAGGGGAGCGCCGATCTCATGACCGCAACGCACGATGTCGGCCTTACGCATGTGAATCAGCGGTGCGTTGATCCGCGGAGGCTTCGCGGTCGCCGTCCCGAGCTGCACGGTCCGCTCGAATGCCGCGAGAAAACTCTCACGGCAGTCTGGATACCCGGAGCTGTCTTCCTCTACGGCGCCGATCCAGATCGAAGATGCGTCAAGGAGCTCTGCCCAGGATACCGCCGCGCAGAGAAGGTGGGCGTTTCGAAAGGGAACATAGGTGACGGGAACCCCATCGCCCGGGGCACCCTCCGGAACCTCGATGGACAGGTCCGTCAGGGCCGAGTGACCCAGTGCCCCGAGGAAGCGCAAGTCGACGAGTCTCTGCCGGGAGGAGGCCACGCCGTAGTATTCGGCCATCTCCTCGAAGGCCCGGCGCTCCCGGGCAGCCGTGCGCTGGCCGTAGCTGGCATGCAAGAGCGCGAGTTCGTGGTCCCGGGCCGCCAATGCGGCGGTGACACAGGAGTCCAGCCCCCCGGAGAGAAGAACAACTGCGAGATGTCTGTTCATGCCGGACATTCTGGCACGAGGGCCCCTCTCTCGGTCACCCCGAATCGGGCGTGAAAATCAAGCCGGTCAGACACCTCGTTCGGCACCCGGCCAGAGATGCTTGTGGAGCTGGATCTGCAGCCGGAGGTCGAGCCTGTCTGCGAGGATCCAATCCGCGAGAGTCCCCGCCTCCAACTCTCCGTGTACAGCAGACATCAGGATCCCACCTGGAAAGCCGCGCAACCGCCCCCGGATCAGGTCACGGGCCACCTCGTAGTCTTCGCGATCACAGACCACCAGCTTCACCTCGTCTGCGGAGCCGATCCTCGCGAGGTTCTCGGGGTCCATTCGCTGCTGCATTCCCGAGCCGGGGAGTTTCACGTCGAGGATGATGGCGGCCTCCCGGGGAAGAATGGAGACATCCTGATCACCCCCCGTCTCGACGGCAACGTCGAGCCCGTGGTGCGCGATCAATCGATCCACGAGCGGCACAACATTTCGCTGCAACAGGGGCTCCCCACCGGTGATACAAACCCGCGCTGCCCCCTGGGTCAAGATCTGCGTCTCGAGCTGTGCAAGGGATTCCGAACGCCCTGGGCCAAAAGCATAAGTCGTGTCACACCAACGACAACGAAGCCGACACCCGCTCAATCGAAGAAAGGTGCTCGGCAACCCGGCGCGGCTCCCCTCGCCCTGGATAGAGAAGAACAGCTCGCTGACCTTCACGACACTTCGAGACGCCTCCCGCCAGTCCCGCTCGTCGAGCCGTTCGCATCTGCGCCGCTCACCCCAGCCGGAGGGCGGCGCGACTCCGGCGCTCATGCTCTCTGCCTCCAGGCATCCGTTGCTGTAAGGGGAACTCTGCAGATCACCATGGCGCGGATCCTCCGATGAACTTGCGCCGATTTTACTAATGTTTTCGTCCAAGCGGCCGACTATGTTCTCAAATAGATGAGGAGGAAAGACATCACGCGTCGAGTGGGGTCTTTCCGCTTCGTGTGAGGAGGCACTCCTGGTGCGCTGTTGCTCAGACCGGGTGCCGACTGGGAGAGGCGCGGATGACGACTCTGATCGAAGGATGCGATGAGATCGTAAAGGATTTTCTCGTAGAGAGTTACGAGAACCTGGACCAACTCGACCAGGACCTGGTCGCCCTCGAGCAGGATCCGGGCAACCGGGAGATTCTCGCGAGCGTTTTCCGGACCATCCACACCATCAAGGGCACCTGCGGCTTCCTCGACTTCGGCAAGCTGGAGAAAGTCGCTCATGTCGGCGAGAACCTCCTCAGCAAGCTCCGGGATGGGGAACTCGAACTCGATGCCAATCGCACGTCGGCCCTTCTGACCATGATCGATGCCATTCGCTCGATGCTCTCCCACATCGAGGACGATGGCAGCGAAGGTGATGCCGACTACGGCAACCTGATCGATCTCCTCACCAACCTTCAACAAACGGGATCCGGCCCCGAAGCGGCAGGGACTGCCCCAGGAAGAGCACCAGACAGGGACGTGGAAGACGTCGCGCAGGACGCGAAGAGAAGCGCAGAAACAGCTCAAGCGGGAGGCGACGGGACGCTGGGCTCCGCAGAGACGACGACGACAACCGCTCAAGCAGCAGACACCCCGCAGGACTCCGCAAAGCAGACGAAGGACACCGTTCAAGCAGCAGACACCCCGCAGGACTCCGCGAAGAAGACGATGGCCACCGCTCAAGCGGCGGAGACGAGTGGGACGGTCCTGTCCCCCGCGCCGAGTCCTACGGCGAGCTCACTGACCGAGAGTACGATCCGGGTGGATGTCGATCATCTGGATCGCCTGATGAACCTGGTCGGTGAACTGGTCCTGGCGCGAAACCAGATCCTGCAGTTCACGAGCAAAGAGGAAGACGCCGCATTCGTTGCCACGTCCCAGCACCTCAACATGATCACCACGGAGCTGCAGGAAGGCGTGATGAAGACCCGCATGCAGCCGATCGGCAACGTCTGGAACAAGCTCCCACGGGTCGTCAGGGATCTCGCACGCTCCTGTGGCAAGGACGTCAAGATCATCATGGAGGGCAAGGAGACCGAACTCGACAAGACGATCATCGAAGCCATCCGGGACCCCCTCACCCATCTCGTGCGAAACAGTGTCGACCATGGCATCGAGATCCCGGAAGAGCGCCAGGCCCTGGGCAAGGCACACGAGGGCACGCTGCTGTTGAGGGCCTTCCACGAGGGAGGACAGGTCAACATCGAGATCACTGACGATGGCGGAGGAATCAGCACCGAAGTCTTGAAGAAAAAGGCGCTCGAGAGATCCATCATCACCACCGAACAAGCCGCTCGTATGAGCGAGCGGGAGCTCCTCAACCTCATCTTTGCGCCCGGCTTCTCAACCGCCAAGAAGGTCACGAAGGTCTCGGGACGCGGTGTCGGCATGGATGTCGTCCGAACGAACATCGAGAAGATCGGCGGCTCCATCGACCTGCAGAGCAAGGAGGGCTCCGGGACCACGATCCGGATCAAGATCCCCCTGACCCTCGCGATCATCCCGGCGCTGATCGTCACCGACTCCGGAGACCGCTTCGCGATCCCGCAGGTAAACCTCCTGGAGCTCGTCAGGCTCGAGGCGGAGCAGATCGAGACCAGTATCGAAGACATCAACGGATCTCCTGTCTACCGGCTCCGCGGCAATCTCCTGCCCCTGGTCTTCCTGAACAAGGAACTGAAGATGCAGGCTGCGGAATCCTCTGCCGCAGGGAGCTCGGCGGTCAGTATTGTCGTCCTGCAGGCGGACGAACAGCAGTTCGGCCTCATCGTGGACGAGATCAATGACACGGAAGAGATCGTCGTCAAACCTCTCGGCACACAGATAAAGGACCTCGACACCTTCGCAGGCGCCACGATCATGGGCGATGGGAAGATCGCGCTGATCCTGGACGTCATGGGACTGGCTCAACGCGCGGGCATCATCGGCGAACTATCGAGTCATGGCATCGGGGAGCACAAGGAGCAAGCCTCGACCGGAAGCGATCAGCGGCGGACTCTTCTCGTCTTTTCGATCGGCGATGATCGACGCATGGCGATTCCCCTCGACCTCGTGGCAAGGCTGGAGGAGTTCCCGATTTCGAGCGTCGAGGTGGCCGGCGACCGGGAGGTCGTGCAATACCGTGGCGAAATCATGCCGCTGGTGAGGCTGTCGCGCTTTTTCAATACGAACCCCGACGAGACGGAGCAACTGCAGGTCGTCGTCTACTCGCACATGAGCCGGAGTATCGGCTTCGTCGTGGAGGAGATCATCGACATCGTCGAAGAACGCATCACGGTGACCATCGACCCCGACGAGCAGATGGGACTCGACGGCGCCGCTGTGGTCCAGGAAAAGGTCACTGACCTGTTGGACGTGGACGCCGTCGTGGGAGCTGCCGCACCCGAAGCTCTCGAGCCCGCTGCCACGGCAGAAGCGGAGGCCTGAACCATGCTCGAAGAACGCCAGTTCTGCACCTTCCTCGTTGCAGATCTCTTCCTCGGGATTCCGGTTTCGGCCGTCCAGGAGGTCATCCGCTACCACGAGATGACCCGTGTCCCTCTGGCAGACCGGACGATCACGGGACTGATCAATCTCCGCGGTCAGATCGTCACAGCCGTCGATTTGAGGCAGCGTCTGGGGCTGGAAGACCGAGCGCCTGAGAGCCTTCCGATGAACGTCGTGATTCGTACGGACGACGGCGCCGTATCCCTCCTGGTCGATGAGATAGGCGACGTCCTCGAAGTCGAGGAGCGAGACTTTGAGCCCCCCCTCGAGACTCTCGGCGGAAAGGTACGCGAACTTGTGCGGGGGGTATTCAAGCTGGAGACAGGTCTGCTGCTGATCCTGGACGAGGAGAAGGCGGCAAATGTCTCATCAACGCAATCCGAAGCGATGGAGCTTGTGAGGGAGACTATCTGATGCACGCACTTGTCATCGACGACTCGAGAGCCGTTCGCAGGATTCTGCGTGGCTTCCTGGTGGATCTGGGTTACGAAGTGGTCGAGGCCGGGGACGGAGAGGAGGCACTCCGCGAGTTGAAGTTGTCGACGACTCCGGTCGATGTCGCTCTCGTCGACTGGAACATGCCCAAGATGAGCGGACTTGAGTTCGTCAAGGCCGTCCGCGCCAACGCACAGTGGGACCGTCTGGTCCTGATGATGGTCACCACGGAAACGGAGATCGAGAAAGTCGCTGCCGCGCTGGATGCGGGCGCCAACGAGTACGTCATGAAACCGTTCACGAAAGACATCATCCGGGAGAAGCTCGAACTCCTGACCTCGAGCCCGGTCTAGACATGCCAAGAGGACGCATCCTGGTCGTCGATGACTCCGTCGTAATTCGGCACTTGCTCAGCAAGTGCCTCGAACGTGATCCTGAGCTCGAGGTGGCCGGCAGCGCTCCGAACGGCAAAATCGCACTGGCGAAGATCAATCAGATCAACCCCGACCTGGTCATTCTCGACATCGAGATGCCGGTAATGGATGGCTTGGAGACCCTGTCTCAGCTCCGCAAGACCCATCCGGCACTTCCCGTCATCATGTTCAGCACATTGACTCAGAGGGGAGCATCCGCAACGCTTGATGCTCTTTCCCTCGGTGCCAATGACTACTTGTCCAAACCACAAGAGGCCGGAGGCATCGACGCCGCTCTCGAGCAGGTCGCGCGCGAACTGATTCCTAAGATCAAGACGCTCTGTGGTCTCACACCGGCGATGAGACCCTCTACGAGCCCAGCCAGCTCCCGAGCTGTCCCAACCCCTGATCCAGGCACTGGACCCGCCGCGAAGGTAGGCGCAGTTGTGATCGGCGTGTCCACCGGCGGGCCTAACGCCCTCGCGGAAGTCCTTCCCGCACTACCCGAATCCCTTCGTGTTCCAGTCCTCGTCGTCCAGCACATGCCCCCGACCTTCACCGGTCTCCTCGCAGAGCGGTTGAACGGCAAATGCGCGCTGCAGGTCCGTGAGTGTATCGACGGCAAAGCCGTGGAAGCAGGTACGATCTGGATCGCGCGCGGCGACTACCACATGGCGCTGCGCAAGGAGGGCCTGAGGGTCTTCCTCGAGGCAAACCAAGACGCCCCGGAGAACTCATGCCGTCCCGCAGCGGATGTCCTCTTCCGATCGGCGGTTCAGGTCTGGGGAGCGGGGACACTGGGCGTGGTGCTCACGGGCATGGGAAGCGATGGTCTGCGGGGATCGAAACTGATCCATGAAAGGGGTGGCAGGGTTCTGGCACAGAACGAAGCCTCGAGTGTGGTATGGGGCATGCCAGGCTACGTCGCCCGCGCAAACATTGCGGAAGCCATCCTGCCGCTGGACAAGATCGCCCCAGAGATCGTTCGTCAGGTCAGCGGGGACAGCCGCCCGGCTGCACGCAGGCTCGCAGCATCCACCGATCACCGAGGCCGTTGACGATGCCACTGGACAACAAGAGCTTCAACTACGTCCGCGAGCTGGTGCTCGAACGCTCCGGTATCGCCCTGGACGAGAGCAAGGGCTACCTCGTGGAGACGAGACTCGCCCCCGTGGCGCGAAGCTACGAGTGCAACTCCATCGGCGAGCTGGTAAACCAGATGAAGGGCAAGGTCTACGGACGCCTCCATCGCGCCACCGTGGAAGCGATGACAACGAACGAGACCTCGTTCTTCCGGGATATTCATCCCTTCGAGAGTCTCAGAAGAGACATCCTGCCGGAGCTCGTCCAGAAACGAAGTGATTCGAGAACGCTCAACATCTGGTGTGCGGCGAGCTCCAGCGGCCAGGAGCCCTATACCCTCGCCATGGTGGTCCGGCAGCATTTCCCGCAACTGGCCAACTGGAAGATCAAGATCCTCGCAACCGACATCTCGGAGGAGATGATAGAACGGGCCCGAGCGGGTATTTATAGCCAGCTCGAGGTGAATCGGGGCCTTCCGGCTCAATTGCTCGTGCGGTACTTCCTCAAGGACGGTCTAGCCTGGAGGATCAAGGACGAGATCCGTGAGACGGTTGAATTTCGCGTCTTGAATCTCACGAAGCCCTTCCCTCCCCTCCCCGCGATGGACCTTGTCTTCATCCGCAACGTGCTGATCTATTTCCCCATCAAGACCAAGCGCCAGGTCCTCGGCGAGATCGCGAAGACTCTCCAGCCGGATGGCTATCTCTTCCTCGGTGGTGCAGAAACAACGATCAACATCGACGAATCCTACAAGCGCAGTTCCTTCGGGAAGACGGTCTGTTATCAGCACCCCCGGAGCATTGACGCAGGAGCCTTGGCAACATGATGAAGCACTCCTACGAGTTCGAGCGCGCCTTCACCCGGATCTCCGCTGATCTCAAGGCCGTCGTTCGTACCAAGTATGGACAGAGGCGCTATGACCATCCGCGCGACATCAGCATGAAGGGCATCTACCTCTTCACAGGGGATGTCATTGCGGAAGGAACGGAGTGCGACCTGCGCTTGTCGATCGGCGAGAACGACGATTCCCTGACGATCGAGGTCCAAGGCCGGGTCACCCGCTGCGAGGAAGAAGGCTTCGCGATCGAGTTCACCGGGCTCAGCCCGGAAGCCTACAACCACCTGCGCCTGCTCGTCCTCTACAACTCCCCCGACTCCCAGAAGGCGGAGCAGGAAATCAACGCGCGACTCGGCATCAGGGATCGGAAGCAACCGGTCTGACGAGCTTCGCGCGTCACCTGACCAGCCATTCTCGCTTCGAGTGCCCTGTCATTCTGATCCGGCAGCCGAGATGATCGAAGACCACAGATCCCGGATCCGTCGGCCCGGATCAGGACCCGGCCCGCTCTGCCAACGCTGCTGCGAGGCGCTCAGGCAATCCCCCGAAGGCGCCGTTCGACATCAGGACGATCGTGTCGCCCTCACGAAGCGGCTCCAGGACGCGCTGCAGCATGAGATCAACACTCAAAGGTCCCTCCGCACAGCACCCCCGATCTCGCAGCGTTCTGACGAGGGCCCCCACATCGAGGCGTTCTGAATCCGAGAAGCGACCCGGCCGATCGACTTCACCGAGAAAAACGAGATCGGCCCGGGCCAGGGCATCCGCCAACGCGTCCTGAACGAGCGCCCGGACCATCGTGTTGGACCGCGGCTCGAGGCAGGCGATCACGCGCCCGCCTGGCGCCTTGAGCCGGACCATCGTCTCGAGAGTGCCAGCCACAGCCGTGGGATGATGCGCAAAATCATCGTAGAGCGTCACTCCGTTTCCAGCGAAGACCACCTCGAGCCGGCGCCTCGGTCCAACGAAGGACTCCAGACTGGCAGCACCCGCCAGAAGGTCCCCGCCGGCAGCCTCGAACGCCAGCAGCGCGGCCAGCGCATTGAGAGCATTGTGTTCTCCGTTCAGGGCAAGGCGAAAGCGACCCTCCGCAACGCCGCGGCGTGCGAAGTGGATGGTCTGTCCCGCGCTATCCTCTCGACGGTCCACGATGGCAAGATCTCCAGCCCCGTCCTTCCCGAAGCTGAGAACGCGGCAACGCGCTTGCTCGGCGATGCGCCGTGCGGAGGGGCTGTCTGCGCCGACGATCAGCGTGCCGGATTCGGGCAGGAGCCGCATGAAGAGCGAGAAGGCCCACTCCACCGCGGCGAGATCGGCGTAAATATCGGCATGGTCATACTCGACGTTTCCCAGCACCGCGATCTGGGGCCAGTAGTGCAGGAATTTCGGCCCCTTATCGAAAAAGGCGCTGTCGTACTCATCGGCTTCGAGTATCAGGTCGTCACCCGATCCGGCTTCCGCCCCATGGGAGAAATTTCCCGGCCGGCCGCCGATCATGAAAGAGGGTGACCGTCCCGCGGCACTGTGCAACCAGGCGCAGAGGCTCGCCGTCGTCGTCTTCCCATGGGTTCCGGCAATCGCCGTGACCCGCTTCGAGGGAAGAAGCAGTCTCTCGATCACCTCGGGCATGGACGCGATGGAAAGTCCCGCATCAAGTGCCCGTTCGAGCTCGGCATTGCCCCGAGAGATCGCGTTTCCCACAACAACCAGCTCGGCATCTTCCCAGAGGTTCCTCTCGTCGAATGGAGTCAGGACCTCGATCCCCGATTCCGAAAGCATCTCGGATGCCGGCGGATAGATCGCATGATCGGAGCCTCGAACTTCGATCCCGCGCGATGTCAGCATCCGCGCGAGGCCGGACATGGCAACGCCTCCAATGCCGAGGAAGTAGACGCGATGTGGCCATCGTGCAGGCCAGCGACCCATTTGTATTCTCCTTGTACCACGTAGGAAACGGTCGTTTCGGCTGCCTGGCCGGATGATTCATGAGCCTTCGCAGCTGCGGCGTGCGGGGGCAGCTGAAGAGTTCATGAAGACTCCGTGTCAGAAGTACCAGTCTACAACCTGATGCTGCGCGGATTCGGGAATCCACTCCACTCTCTCGACCTTGTAGCGCGAATCTCCGTCACCTGCCGGATCCGCCCGCTCGAGGAAGACCCTCAGGTCGAGGTGCTCAAGAACATCAAGTTCAAGACGGCTCCCTCCTCCAAGGACAATCGGATTCACGACTCCGAGCGGATATCCCAACAGGTAGACCGTCGTTCCCCGGGGCAGGTCGCCGTAGTAGATCTCCCCGTAGCCGAAGTTCAGGCGAATCGTCAGGACAGGTGCATGGCGGGAGCGCTCGAACAACACGGTCTTCCAGAAGGTCCCGCCACCGACGAGCGTCGCACGAGCGATGGCATAGCCCAGATCATCCGTCTCGAAGTGCCCGGAGTCCCTGGCGTCCTCATAAAGCGCGAGCGACTTTTCCACCCCGCCGCTCCAGGCGTCGAAGGCAGCGCCTTGCCGCTCCGGCGGCGCCCGGAGATCGACCTGTGCCAGCGATTGATAATCATGCTCGACGAGAGCCGTGAACCAGCTTTGAGCAATCTCCTCCGCCTCTGCCTGTGTTGGCCCCTGAAACGCGAAGTAAGCGATCATGAGCACGGCAGCGACAACACTGACGGCCATCCACACGCGATCAGCCATAGGTAGCTCCTCCTTTGCTGAGAATCAGCCACTCTGGACCCGCCAACGGATTTCTTCCCTGCTCGCATCCCCTCTCCGGGGCATCCTCGGCCCGGGCGCAGGATGCGGGAAAGGACAAGCCATTCTTGCGCGAACACATAGCCCTTGGCGCAGCGGACCCATTATCCCCGTTGCGCGCTATGATTGCCCAAGATCACGCCGAATGGAGAGACCAACCATGACTGAAACCCCTTGGTGCCTGATGCTGGCGGCCCTCATCCTCGCGCCGCTGCTCGCGTGTGCGGCCGGCCGGGCTCCGGATCGGTCCTCCTCCGATGATGCGCATTACCGCGAACTTCGGGAGAAGCTGGTCGCCGAGAAGCTGGCGGGCCGCGACATCACGAATCCGCGAGTTCTTGAGGCGATGCGTGCCGTGCCCCGGCACCTCTTCATCCCCGAGGCGCTGAGGAAATCGGCCTACCAGGACTCCCCACTACCCATCGGCCAGAACCAAACCATCAGCCAACCCTATGTCGTTGCGCTGATGACTCAGCTCTCCCAGGCAGCTCCCGGCATGAAGGCGCTGGACGTCGGTACGGGCTCCGGGTACCAGGCCGCCGTGCTCGCGGAGATCGTCGACGAGGTCTTCAGCATCGAGATCCTCCCGGAGTTGGCGGACAAGGCCCGAAAGCGTCTCGCAGCTCTCGGCTACGATCACGTCACGGTCCGTTGCGGTGACGGGTACGAGGGATGGCCGGAGGAAGCGCCGTTCGACGTCATCATCGTCGCCGCCGCCCCGAGGGAAGTCCCCCAGCCACTGATCGACCAGCTCGCTCCCGGAGGACGACTGCTCATCCCGGTCGGACAGGCACACCAGGACCTCGTCGTGATCGAGAAGCATGCAGACGGCAGAGTCAGCCGCCACACCTCTGGAGGTGTTCGTTTCGTGCCGATGACGGGTAAGGCCGAGGCCGAGATCCGCTGAGTAACCCGCAGGATCCCAGGCAAGGAACCCCATGTTAGAATGCGCGCTTCGCAGCTGAGTCTTCGGGCTCCCAGGAGGCAGTGACCGTGGCAAAGGACATCACACCCCGGGCAGAGGACTATGCCCGCTGGTACACCGACGTGGTACTTCGGAGCACACTGGCTGACTACAGCCCGGTCAAGGGTTGCATGGTCATCAGACCCCACGGTTATTCTCTCTGGGAGAACATGCAGCGCATCCTCGACGGCATGTTCAAGGAAACAGGGCACGAGAACGCCTACTTCCCGCTGTTTATTCCCAAGTCTTTCCTCGCGAAAGAAGCAGAACACATCGAGGGCTTCGCCAAGGAGTGCGCGGTCATCACGCACACTCGGCTCAAGGCCGTCGAAGAGAACGGGAAGACGACGGTCCGTCCCGACCCCGACAGTCAGCTCGATGAGGAGTTGATCGTTCGCCCCACCTCCGAGACGATCATCTACCACATGTTTGCCAAGTGGGTGAAATCGTACCGGGACCTGCCGATCCTCATGAACCAGTGGGCCAACGTCGTCCGCTGGGAGATGCGAACCCGCCTTTTCCTGAGGACAACGGAGTTCCTCTGGCAGGAAGGCCACACGGCTCACGCGACCCATGAGGAAGCGAAGGAAGAAACGCTCCGTATGCTGGAGGTCTATCGCCGCTTTGCGGAGGAGACGCTGGCCGTACCGGTCCTGACGGGGCTGAAGACAGATCGTGAGAAATTCGCCGGCGCGCTGAACACCTATTGCATCGAGGCGATGATGCAGGATGGCCGAGCTCTGCAGGCGGGCACCTCACATGACCTCGGCCAGAATTTTTCGCGCGCCTTCGAGTTGAAGTTCCAGGGTGCCGACTCCAAGTGGAACTACGCATGGAACACCTCTTGGGGTGTCTCCACCCGCCTCGTCGGCGCCCTCGTCATGAGCCACAGCGACGACGACGGGCTCGTCCTTCCGCCGCGGATCGCGCCGATCCAAGTGGTCATCGTGCCCATCTGGCGCAACGAAGAGCAACGCGTGCAGACCCTTGCGGCTGCGAGCGAGCTTGCGGGCCGGCTGCGGACCGCGGGTGTCGCCACGCGAGTCGATGACCGAGACAACGTAAACCCCGGATTCAAGTACGCCGAATGGGAGCTCAAGGGCGTTCCGCTGCGCCTCGAACTGGGGCCGCGGGATCTTGCGAAGAACTCAGTCATGGCCGTTTCGAGACTTGATCGAAGCAAGACGCCTCTCGCGATCGATTCCGCGCCGCAACGTCTTCTGGAACTGCTCGACGAGTTCCAGAGAACCCTCTTCGACAATGCCCTTGAGCGTCGCGAAAGCACGAGACACTCGGTGGAGAACTGGGACGAGTTCAAGGAAGCCGTCGAAGCCGGAGGATTCATCAGCGCCCGTTTCTGCGAGGAGGATGACGTCGAGGCGCAAATCCAGGAGGAAAGCAAGGCCACGGTCCGCGTCATCCCCTTTGATACTCCCGACGACCCGGGACCCTGTGTTCGTTCCGGTCGCCCGGCGAAGCGCCGTGTGATCTTTGCGCGCGCCTATTGAAGATGATCCGCACATCCTAGAACGAAACCGGTCGTGAATACGCTGCGGGAGACTCTGGACCAGTGGTGAACTCATGGCGAGTCCTAGGGGCGCTGGCCGCCCTGGCAGCCGCAGCGGCACTGCTGATCGTGGCAGCCCTGTTCCAGATCCTGGTGGTGAGCGACCCCTCTGTCGTCCCCCCCTCGAGTCTCCCCACGGTCGAGCGCGACCTCGATCTCATTTTGGGCGACGGCGTCTTGAGAGTCTCCCTCGCTCCTGACGAGATCAACTACTACGTGCGACAGGGCCGGATTGAAGGTCTGGGCTACGAGATGGCACGGAGCTTCGCGAACCGACTCAATGTCGAACTGGAAATCGTCGTCCCGGAGACCCATGCCCGAAGCCTCCGGGATCTTGGGGAAGGCCTGGCCGATCTTGTGGCGTTTTCGAGCCCGGGAGCGCGTCCCATCCTCACGGATGTCGCGTGGTCCGAGGGCTTCGAGATCGCCCACCCCGTCGTCGTTGGACGCAAAGCGGGGGCCATCGGAGGCATTGAGGATCTGCGGGACAGGGTCGTCGCCGTGCGCCGCCAATCCATGCTGGAGGAACGGGCGCGAGCCTGGCGTGAGCAACTCGCAGGCCGCTTGCGGGTCGTTGGTCTCTCGTCAGATCTCAGTGACCAACAGATCGCACTCCTTGCTGCGTCGATGGAGCAGCCGCTCGTCCTGCTCGACCATCGCAGGGCCCGTCTCGAAGCGGCCGTCTACGAGACCTTGGAACTGAGCGCCCCGCTCGGGCCCGCCTTGCCTTTCCGCTGGGCGCTTCGCCCCTCCTCGACCCAGCTCCGCGAGGAGCTGAAGCGCTGGATGGATGAGGAGATACACACGGGGAGACTCTCTGTTCTGCAACAGAGCTACTTCGAAAATCCGCTACGTCTCAAGTCCCGCAGACGGCCGACCTTTCGCTCCGGGGGGCCCATCCTCTCACCCTACGACGCGCTCTTTCAGAGAGAGGCGGTTCGCTTCGGACTCGATTGGCGCCTACTGACAGCACTCGCGTTCGCAGAGAGCGGATACGATCGTTGGGAGATCTCATCTCAGGGCGCCATGGGTCTCCTGCAGATCATGCCGGTGATCGCCAGGAAGTTCGGAGCGCTGGACCCCTTTGATCCGGCGCAGAATGTCGCCGCAGGCGCCGCGCAGCTGAACTGGCTCTACGAACTCCTGGACGAGGTTCCCGAGCCTGATCGGCTGCGCTTCACGCTCGCAGCCTACAACATGGGCCTCGGACACCTTCAGGACGCGCGCGCACTCGCCGCCATGCGAGGTTTCAACCCGGACCGCTGGGACGAGGGCGTCGCACGGGTCCTTCCTCTCATGGAAGACCCTGCCATCGCGGAGCAGTTGCTCCATGGGCAAGCGCGGGGATCGGTCACCTTGACCTACGTCAACCACGTGACCGAACTCTTCGAGCAGTTCGCGGGGGAGAACAACAGCAGGAACGTGGAGAGCACACTCTCCAACCCGGAAGATCCCGAAGAGGCTCCGACTAGTGTGGCTCCGACAACGGCACACCCGTGATCGGGATCCGGAGCAGATGCTTACCTCGAGGCAAACGGGGGCTACGAATCTGCGGGTTGGCAAGACGTATCGCCGAGTAGTCCAAGCCGTGATCGGCCGCCAGCTTCTTGAGATCCGCTCGGGAGCGACGGACTTGGACTTCAACCATGCGGTACTGCGGCACATGCAGCGAAACCATCTTGACGAGCCCGTAATCCGCGGGTGAGGATGTGATCATCTTCGCCGCCAGGACGCGATGAACGTAGCGGCGCGTCTCAGGCGGCAAATACAGGTCGAAGTAGGAGCGCGAGGATGACGCCTTGAGGGCATCACGCACCTTGTTCTCACCCGCATTGTAGGCTGCAAGCGCCAGGAACCAGTCTCCGAACTCGTCGTGGAGATCCGAGAGATATTTGATGGCCGCGTCGGTGGCCAGGCTCGGAGCGAGCCGTTGATCGAGGTAGCGATCTACTCGCAAACCATAGCGCCGGCCTGTGCCCTTGATGAACTGCCAGAGTCCCGCGGCGCCCGAAGGAGAGCGCACGGTTTCCCGCAGATCCGATTCGATCATCGCGACGTACTTCAGATCATCGGGCAGCCCTGCAGCCGCGAGCTTCTCCTCGATCATGGGGAGCACCGATTGGGAGCGACGCATCCAGAGCATCGGCATCAGTGGCCGCCCGGTCGTCAGGATCAGCTCGTAGGCCAGGGCCTCCCGAACATCACCTCGATCCAGCGGCACTCTCTGCCCCAGGAGCTCTGCTTCTGTGGGCACCTTGAGCTCGGCCAGGGCCATGGAACCAGCGCCGGGAAGGCGTTCGCGGATTTCCCGCAGCTGCTTCCTGAGATCATCGACGACCTCGACGGGCGAGCTGCTCCCGCTCGTCGCGTCTGCCGGTGACACGATCACCGTCCAATCCACGTCCCGCGTTCCGGACCCAGCGACCTGACTCGCCGCAACAACTGCGAGGAAGACAGCTCCAAGCCCCAGAGAAACGGCAGCCGACCTTGCTGACACATAGCCTCCCACGCGAGAAACAGAAGCAACCACTCGTGAACAATATAGGCGCGAAGCGAGCGCCGCGCTCGAAAGGCGAACT
The DNA here is from genome assembly GCA_024763475.1 of Acidobacteriota bacterium. Lineage (GTDB taxonomy): Bacteria > Acidobacteriota > Polarisedimenticolia > J045 > J045 > JANTFM01. Next base: position 18,430 of record JANTFM010000007.1, read on the forward strand.
CACGGCCCAAGTGGGCAGACACCGACCCCCGCGTCTCCCTATGGGACCAGGGTGACCAGGAAGATGGCCCGGATGCTCTTCCCTGCACCCTGCATGAGTCGGGCGAGGTTGGTCAGTAGTCTGGACCAAGCTCCTTGACCAGCCGGGCCATCTCGGAGAGGCGGGAGTCAATCCTCCAACCCAAGGTGTCCTCCGACCAGACGCCTTCCCCATCGGGTTGGCCAAGGGACTCCCCCAGCATCAGCTCGACAAGCTCCTCGATTCTCTTCATCGCATAGATATGGAAGTGTCCCGCGCGCACATCGTCCACAAGTTCAGGAAACAGCTGAAGACTCGCGACGGAAGTGGCCGGCAGCACCACACCTTGGGTCCCTGTGAATCCCCGTTGGCGGCACACCTCCCAGAACCCCTCGATCTTCTCGTTCACACCGCCAACGGCGAGAACGTTGCCGTGCTGGTCGATGGCTCCAGTCACCGCAATATCCTGGCGAAGCGGCGACTCGGCGATGGCCGACAACAATGCGACAAGCTCTGCACAGGACGCGGAATCCCCGTCGATCCCCCCATAGGACTGTTCGAAGCAAAGGCTGGCTGTGATGGCGAGGGGATGCCTCTGGGCAAAACGAGAACGCAGAAAACCCCCGAGAATCAGCGACGCTTTCGTATGGATCTCACCAGACAACTCGGCCTCGCGCTCGATATCGATGATTCCCATCCGCCCAACTGCGGTCGTCGTCGTGACACGCACCGGATAACCCATTCGTTCAAGGCTCGACTCGACGACAGCCAGCGCGTTGATCTGTGCGACACGTTGGCCGGATGTCTCAACGTGAAGCAATCCTTCTTCAATCGACTCCAGAATGCGGCTGCTCAGCAAACCAGAGCGATTCCGTCGGTTTTCCAATGCCCGTTCCACGTGCTCGCGCGTGACGAGACTGGCCCCGGCTTGTTCTGCGGTCCATGACGACTCTCTGGCAAGATCGGTGAAGACCCGCAGGTGTGTCGACAGCTTGCTCCTGCCACCTGCAAGTCGAACGAGGGACTCGAGGATTCTCCCGACACCGCTTGCAGCATGCGGTAACAGCTCCTCCTCCGCGATCACGTGTGCCAGGAACGACGTAAACGAGCAGACGAGTTCCCTGGTCAGCGGAACCCGCTCCTCGAAAACCGACACCACCTTGAAGAGATTGTTGAATTCCTCGTCCTCACGGGCCACGGCATCTCTAAGCGCTGGCGTTCCGACGAGCACCACCGTGGCGTTCACCGGGACAGGCTCGGGCACAAGGGGCCCCGGTGTATCGCTGGCAGCTCCCGCGATCGCGGCATTCCCAGTCCGCATCGCCCGGCGAAGACCCGGCCAGGCACCCTCCTCTACGAGGAGATCATGCGCATTGATCAGGAGGAACCCTCCATCCGCATGGTGATAGGAACCGGCACGAATAGCCCCAAGATCCAGTCGAATCTCGCCATCCGGAGGCCTCGTCGCATCGATAAACCCGAACAAACGAGCTGCCGAGGGATTTCCTTCCTCAACAACAGGCCGCCCTTCTTGCCCTGTCCGATCAACCACCACGTTGACCCGAAGCGCCTCCATCGGATCCGGCACACCAACCTCCGTGCCCTCCCCTTCGGCAGAAACACGCTCACCCGCAGTGAACATCAGTGGGAAAATCGCAAGCAGGAACTCCCTCACGTCGTGCATGTACTCCTTGAGGCCCTGGCATTCCACATCCAACACACCGACGGCCTCGGTCACCTCTTCCGCAACCTCGTCCACCAAGGGATGAGCCGCGTCGCGGTCCGCGGCAGCGAGGGCCTGCTCGAGTTCCCTGCTGATGGCCCGATAGCGGGCTGCGGTGCGGGCGAGACGTGCGGCAAGTTCCGGATGCCTCTTCTGCAAGCGACCGGCATCGTCCTCGCTGATCTTCCCGTTCTTCACGAGGTTGCTCAACTCTTGGAAGGGTACCGGCTGCTCCTCGACGACCGGGGCGAGTTCATGCCGTCGATAGGGGCCGAGATTGACTTCAACCAGCGCAAACCCTTCGCCGGCAACATCCTCCTGAAAATCCGCCAGAAGAGCCGCCTGGGTATCGAGAAAACCGCGTACAACCGCCTCGCGTCTGCGACGATGAGTTCCCGAGGCCCTGAGAGCGGCAACACCCTGGCGAAAGCGATCGGCCGCTGCCGCAAGAGAATCCCTTAGCACCCGTCCTTTCGAGGCGGGAAGACGAAGAAGTCGGGGAGCCCGCGGATCTTCGAAATTCACGACATAGCAGAGATCGTCCGGAGTCTCGCCCGCGCCCCTCTCGTCTTCGAGGACACGGCGTACGGTTCGCATACGACCCGTACCTGAGATGCCCGCTACGAATACGTTGTATCCCCTCGCCCCGAGCCGAAGCGCGAGTCGAAGAGCGGACACCGCTCGAGGCTGACCAAAGACCTCCTCACATGCCACGACCGTCGATGTTGACTCGAAGTCCAGCCATTCCGGCGGGCATCTCCACCCCAGCCGATCGGCACTGACGCGCAAGCGTTCTTCTATCCGGTTGCTCAAGGCACACCTCCATCTGGCCCGATAGTATGCCGTGAGATCCGCTGGTTCCCAATCGGCTGCCGCCGGGAACTCTCGGGTGGGCCAATTGCGCACTTCATGCCAGCATGTGTCGGGGACATGGCGACAGATTCTCCTGGAGATTGTGATGAACATCACGCCGACACGATGCAAGCGGGTTCTCGTGCTTCTCGTGGCCTGCTGCGCCCTGTTCCCTCTGTTCGGGAGTGGGTCTCTCGCCCAAGGGCCCGGCGAGGAGCTGGTGATCCTCCGGCCCCAGGTCCATGACATCCTGATCGGGCCCGCGGAGGTCGTCTTGCTCGTCAAGGGCATCCCGGATGCGGAGATCCGGCGGGCGCTGGTTTCCATCAACGGCATGCCACAGGCCACGATCACCGGCGCTCCCTGGCGAGCCACGGTCGATACGGGAGATAGCGTCGGCTCCAAGACGGTCACAGCCCGTGTCTTGTTGCGTGACGGGAGGGAGTTGTCGACCAGCCTGACGACGAAGCCAGCCGGCCTGAACTCTGTGGACGTACGCCTGATCAACCTGGCGGTTACCGTGGTCGATCGGAAAGGAAAGCCGGCCAGGAATCTCAAGCGAGACGATTTCGAAGTCTACGATGGCGGTGTCAAGATTGAATTCACCCGCTGGGACAACGACCCCTCGACGCTCGCAGTTGCTCTTGTGGTGGACACCTCGCTCACCATGGAAGGCAAGAAGCTGGAGGCCGCTAAGAGCGCCGCACGCACTTTCGTCCGCGCCCTCGCAGAACAGGACCTGGTCAGTGTCGTTTCGTTCAACGAGAGTTCGATCGTGCAGAGTCCATTGTCTGCAGAGCATGACAGGGCATACGATACGATCGGCACGCTTCAGCCGGGAGGTGGAACCGCGCTCTACGATGCGGTCTTCGACGCAGCGAAACACCTGGCCGAAGCTCCCCCGTTGGCGCGAAAAATCGCGGTGATCCTCTCGGATGGGCGAGACGAGTCCGCCTCGGGCCTGGAACCCGGCTCCTTCCATACCCTCAAAGAGGCCATTGTCGAGGGACACCGCAGCGACCTGCTGTTGTTCACGATCGGACTCGGAGCTGGCCTGGAGGAACAACCGGACTATACCGGCCGAATGACCACGGCCGAAGTTCTGCAGAGGATGGCAGATTCGACGGGCGGCCGCTTCTTCCGAGTTCGGCGCTTTTCCAAGCTATCCAGGGCCTACCGGGACATTCTCGAAGAGCTACGCACCCAGTACCATATTGCGTACCCGCCTCCGGAACACCTGGCTGGCGAGACGTGGAGAGAGGTGAAGGTGCTCGTCACAAAACCCGGGCTGGAGGTGCGGACACGCGAAGGCTACTTCATCCGTTGAAGATGATTGGCGCCGAGCGTTCTTCTGGGTCTGCCGAGCCCCTTGCGGTTGAAGGGCCATAGCGGCCTCAACTTCTGGAAGCGCCTCAGGAAGATCTGATCCGCCGCAGAGAGAGCCTCAGGCCACAACATCTGCTTCCACTTGACGATCGCCGAACGATCGGCGATCCGCAGGCGATCAAACGCCCAGCGGTAGAGCGCAGAACCCGGTCGAAGGTAGAGTCCCCCTGCCCAATCGAGGACCACGATCCTATCCTCCCCTTCCACCAGATGGATGTTCCTCTTCCCCCGCATGTCATTGTGGATCACACCGCGGCGCTTCATCTCGAGAAGAATCCGGTCCAACTGCGACAGGTACTCGGGTTTGCGCTCTCCGAACGCACAGCAATAGAGGGGCTTTCCCTCGAAGTACTCGATCACCAACGCCAGAGAACCCAACCTCGCGATCAGGGTCGGCACGTCGCAGGAGTCGTCGAGGATGCGCAGAAGTTTCTCCTCGCGACGAATCTGGATCCAGCCCCACACCCGCCCCACCAACGTCTTGTTGGCAAAGTCCTTGACGACAACCCTCGTCCCGCCGGGCAAGGTACTCAACCAGATATCGGCCTTGCTCCACCCACCGCGAACAAGAAACCGACTCCTGCGGGTTTCAAGCTCTACTCGCTGCGATGCAGAGTGCCGATCTCGGCGCAAGACGAATCTCCCTGGGACGGCTATGCTTTCCTATTCTACGTGGACTGGAGAATTTGGCTCGTTGTCTGGAAAGTCCATCTCGGGGAAGACCCGCCTGCTGACTCTCTTTGCTGGCATCCTTGGCCTGTGTATCGCCGCGGAACCGACGGCACGGACCGTGGCCGCAGGAGCTGCCATCGTGGCCCTTGGCGAGGCCGTCCGCCTCTGGGCTGCAGGACACCTTCACAAGAGCAGAATACTGATCACCTCCGGGCCCTATCGTTACACAAGGCACCCGATGTATCTCGGCCGTTTCCTTGTTTTTAGCGGGTTGGCAGTGATGGCATGGCTTCCTTTTGGACTCACTCCCCTCGCCCTCGCCGCTGGCTATCTGCTCTTCTTCACCTACTACATGCCACGAAAGGAGCGGGTGGAAGGCGCGCGCCTGGAATCGCTCCATGGTGCAGCGTTTCGATCCTACCGGCAGGCGGTGCCTGCTCTCTTCCCCTCCCGCCGTCCGTATGGCGAAGACTCCTCCAAGTGGCGGGCAGGTCGGTTCTGGAAGAACCGGGAGGCCTTGACCGCATTCGGCCTGCTCGCGATTATTGGCTGGCTCGCCTACCGCGCCTTGTCGGACGGGTCGCGTTTGTAGTGCTGCAACGCCTGCAGGCGCGCGTACATACCGTCCTTCGCGAGCAATTCCGTATGAGTTCCGCTCTCGACGATGCGCCCTTGATCGAGGACATGAATCGCATCCGCGCGAGTCACCGTCGACAGTCGATGCGCAATGATCAAGGCGGTGCGCCCCTCCAGCAAACGCTCCAAAGCCTGCTGGACCAATCTCTCCGAACGCAAATCCAAAGCAGACGTCGCCTCGTCGAGCACAAGGATTCGCGCATCCCTGAGAAAGGCTCGCGCAATCGCCACACGTTGACGCTGTCCAACGGAGAGTGTCCCGCCCTTGTCGCCAAGAGGGGTGTCGTAGGCTGCAGGAAGCTCCTCAATGAACGACGCCGCGCCCGCCGCCTCCGCAGCCGCGCGAACGGCCTCTCGGGTTACGTCAGGCCTACCGTAGGCGATATTGGCAATTACGGAGTCGTCAAATAGATGCGTTTCTTGCGTCACCAGCGCGATCTGCTCCCGCAGAGAAGCGAGCGTCACGTCGCGGATGTCCTGCCCATCGATCAGGACTCTCCCTTCCGTAGGATCCATGAAGCGAGGAATCATCATGGCCAAGGTGGACTTTCCTGCACCTGACGCGCCTACGAGCGCATGGACTTCCCCGGCTCGCACACTCAGGTTCACACCATCGAGAACGGGGCCGCGGCCATAATGGAATCCCACTCCCTCAAACGAGATCTCGCTGCGAAACTCGCTAAGCTGCAAGGAAACAACCGGATCCGACACGGTAACCGGAGCATCGATCACGGCAAAGATACGGCGTGCGGATGCAAGCGCCTGCTGAATAGAATTGTTCAGCTGCCCGAGCTTTCTCACATTGCTGAAGACAACGAAGAGGCAGACAACCGAAACAAAGACCTCTCCTCCGCTGACCCTGGCCGTACGAATGAGATGACCGGCAAAAATGATGAGCAGAGCGCCCATGACCGCCCCGATGAACTCCATGACAGGAGGGGTCGCTGCGGCAGCGCGGGCCATCTTCAAATCCTGACGCAGCATGAGCTGCAGCGCCTTCCGAAAGCGCTGGATTTCGTAGCTGACCGCACCGAACGCCTGGACGACACGTCGCGCAAGCAACGTCTCTTCAACGAGGCCTGTCAGCTCAGCCGAACGTTCCTGACTGCGCCGAGAGGAGGTCTTCACCCTCTTTCCGAAACGACCCGCCACGACGCCGAAGACGGGTATACCGATCATGCATGCCAGCGTCATCTGCCAAGCAAAAATGAGAGAGACGAGGAGCAACACGAGGATCAGCGGTACAGCTTGCAGCGCCACAGCCAACTCGCTGCCCAGGATCTGCTGCAACCGGCCGACATCCACGAGAATCCGCGAATACATCTCACCGGTAGAATGTAGTCGGTAATACTCGTCAGACTGTTCGAGGCTCCTGCCGTAGACCTCGGCGCGCAGGTCCGCTACGGTCTTGATACCAACCCGCCTGAGGCCATAGACCCCCAGGAATACGAAAACCCCCTTGAGGAGATAGAGGAAAACAATCGCCATCGGCACGCGAACGTAGCCGTTGACCAATAGCCAGCGCTCAACAGGAGCGCGCAGATAAGCGGCCATGGCCTTGGCCTGTCGAACAACCGGAGGGAGACCCTCAGCGCCTCGCGGATCTTCTCGGACCTCGCGCACGGGGCGTTCTATCCCGGGTTCCCTGGTTGCGAGCGCCTCGACAAGGTCCTTCACCAGGCTCACCGCAGTGCCAACGAAGAGTGAGGCCAGGATGGAGCACAAGAGAGCCAGCACCAAGCTCACCCGGTATCGCAGGAGATACCCGAGCAAGCGACGAGCGTCTCGCTGACTCTGGCCAGGAAGCGGCGAAGCCGCCGGGCCGCTCATGTCCCCAGGACCCCACCGGGCGGATCCCCAAGGGATGCGAGGTGCTCGTGGGCCATCTTGGTCGCCACCCGTCCACGGGAGGTGCGCTCCAGGAAACCGATCTGGATCAAGAAAGGCTCAGACACTTCTTCTAGAGTATCAACCTCCTCTCCAAGGGATGCGGCGAGCGTGTTGAGCCCCACCGGTCCACCACCGTGATTCTCCACGATAACCTGAAGAAGACGACGATCCAGATCGTCCAGCCCGAGATCATCTACGCCGAGCTGCGAGAGCGCCCTCCGGGCCAGATCCATCGTGACGATGCCAGCGGTCTCAACATCTGCGAAGTCGCGAAGTCGGCGCAGCAGCCTCAGGGCGATGCGTGGGGTCCCTCTGGATCGTGACGCCACTTCGTCTGCCGCCTGGGGCACGATCTCGATCGCGAGCCGCGCAGCGGCCCTCAAGATGATCTGCTGAAGATCCTGCCGGGAATAGAAAGCCAGACGCTCAACGATCCCGAAACGATCTCGCAAGGGTGCCGTGAGCAGGCCGGCCCGGGTGGTCGCACCGATCAGCGTAAAGGGGGGAAGCTCAACCCGGGCCGAGTGGGCGCCGGGACCCTGCCCCACGGTCACGTCAAGGACGAAGTCTTCCATTGCCGGATAGAGCACTTCTTCTACGACAGAACTCAGACGATGAATCTCGTCGATGAAGAGTAGGCCTCCCGGCTGCAGGTCGGACAGGAGTGCGGAGAGTTCTCCCGAGCGGATGATCGCAGGACCCGAACTGGTTCGAATCGGCGTCCCCAGTTCCTGCGCGAGGATGAGGGCCAAGCTGGTCTTGCCAAGCCCTGGGGGACCTGCGAGCAGAACATGATCGAGGGGTTTGCCACGCCGCAGGGCCGCCTCGACGTACACGGAGAGGTTCTTGACGACCGTATCCTGGCCGACGAACATCTCCATCTTGCGGGGGCGCAGGCCAGCCTCGTGCCGTATCTCATCTGTGTCGGCACCTGTACCCAGGACGCGATCATACTCTCGATCGAAACCGTCTCTCATCTCTTCACCAAGCGCCGGAGAGCGCCCCTGATCAAGGAGGAGATGTCGTTCTCTCCGTCCTGCGTGGAACTCTGCAGGACCGCTGGCTCAGCCTCGTTTCGCCGATATCCCATGTTCATCAGCGCCGAAATGGCATCACGGGCGAGGGCTGAAGGGCCACCCAGCTCCACATCGCTCTCGTGCTCACCGGTGAGAATCCCCAGGCCCGACAGCTTGCCCCGTAGTTCCAATAGCAACCGTTGAGCGGTCTTCTTGCCGACTCCCGAAACCCGCTGAAGCGGCGCGCTGTCCTCAGCCTCGACCGCTCGGCAAAGAGACGCGGGAGATAGGTCTGAGAGAACGGCAAGAGCCAGCTTCGGCCCCACCCCGCTGATCCCCACGAGAATCCGAAACAGTTCCCTCTCGAGTTCGTCTGCGAAGCCAAAGAGCTGAAGGCTGTCCCCGCGAAACAGGGTAAGCACTTCCAGTTCGACCTCGGCGCTTCCCAGAGGAATCTGGTCCAAGCTGCGTGTGGAGACCTCCAGTTCGTAGCCAACACCTCCCACGTCGACAACGACCCGACCCGCTGCCCTGCGCTGAATCCTGCCCCGCAGCCACGCGATCATCGAATCACCCTGCGAAGCATCTTCTCGTGCTGCGCGTGAATCCGATGACAGACCGCCATCGCCAACGCATCCGTGGCATCGGTCGGTAGAGACTCGACACGAAACTTCCTCACCCCCGGAACCGTGCGAAGAAGAGCGCGACGTACCTGTTCCTTGTCGGCCGCGCCAAATCCGCAAATCGTCTTCTTAATCGTCGCCGGAGGATACTCGCGCACCGGAATACCTTTCAAACCGAGACTCGCAAGCAGTGCGCCACGTGCCTCCGCGAGCACAAGCATCGATCGTGCGTTCTTGTGCATGAAGAGGGATTCGACGACCGCGATTTCGGGACTGTTTCCCTCGATCCACTCACCGAATTGAGCTACGAGAGCTGCCAACGACTCCGAACGGTCTTCGCTTGCCGTCACTCGCCAGGTACCCGCATCCAGTTCCGCAAGCTCCGCACCCTCGAAGCGCGCAAACGCGTACCCCGTGCAACGGGAGCCCGGGTCGATACCGAGAATCTGAAACGAAGTTCCCATGACGCTCCGGCCGGGCGAAGGGTCCCAAATCACTCGCCTTCTTCATCGGCAATCTGGCAGTTTGCAGAGACCCTCTGCACATCATCGAGCTCTTCCAGCAAATCGAGCAGATTGATCAGCGTTTCCGCCTTGGAACCCTCCACAGGCACCACGTTCTCGGGAATCATGGCGATTTCGGCCTCACTCAATGGAATCCCCGCCGCGAGCAGGGCCTCGTGGACCCCATGAAAATCATCAGGAGCCGTGAAAATCTCGAAGTTCGATTCCTCCCGCCGCATATCATCCGCACCGGATTCGAGAGCCAGTTCCATCAGTGCATCTTCATCTATTCCATCGCAGGGAACTTCGAAGAAACCCTTGCGTTCGAACATCCAGGCTACGCTGCCGGGCGAACCCAACTCCCCGCCATACTTATTGAACAAGTGCCGCACATCGGACGTCGTTCGATTGCGATTGTCCGTTAGCGTGCCGACAAGGATCGCGACACCACCAGGGCCGTATCCCTCGTAGTTCACCTCCTCGAGCATCACCCCACCAAGCTCACCGGTGCCCTTCTTGATGGCGCGTTCGATCTTGTCCTTCGGCAGATTGACCGCGCGTGCCGCGTTGATCGCTGTACGCAGACTCGCGTTGGCATCCGGATCTCCTCCACCCTCCCGAGCCGCGACCGTCAGCTCTTTCACGGCCTTCGTGAACGCTTTTGCGCGCTTTGCGTCCTGTCCTGCTTTGCGATGCTTGATGTTCGCCCACTTCGAATGCCCTGACATCTGCCCTTCCTCCGAGATCGAGCGCAATTGTATCACGCAGCTGAAGTACGCGATTCGTGCACGTTCGCATCCGAGCGCCGGCCTGATCCTCAGAACTCCCGAGCCCGGAATTGTCGTGAGCACTTCGTCCCCAACACCGTATCTGCACACTGGCCAGGCCCTTTCGGCCCGTCTCTTCCGTGCTCGCGAGGCTCTCCCTGCGCCATGGCCGACCACACATCCGCAATCGCAGCGTGCGGACCATATAGCGCACACCTACGGCGCTTCGCCCCGAAAGTTCAGAAATAATCCCGTCAGTGTTTCAGCAGGTCTCTTCGCACGGAGAGAATCAGCAGATCTCTTCGCACCGAAAGAAAAAGAGCCCCCGCCAAAAAGGCGGAGGCTCTTCAATAAATTCCCGGCGATGCCCTACTCTTCCACGCGGTCGCCCACGCAGTACCATCGGCGCAGAAAGGCTTAACTTCCGTGTTCGGGATGGGAACGGGTGTGGCCCCTTCGCTATTGTCACCGGGAAACTCGTCGGGATCTAGACGATCCCTAATCTCCTTATCGATATTCCTGCTATCGAAATTCTCAACTGACCGCTTGATCAACTCACGAGTGAGAGTCAAGGATCACAATCTGGTGTTCATTAGAGAGTGAATCGTACACCGAAGACAAACTTCCAGCCACCATAATCCAACGTGCCGCCTTCGACAATATACTCGCCAGGCTGTGGTGCCACCTCGCCGTTCGTGTCTGGACCGACCAACCCGCCGGTCGTGATATAAGCCGGAGCGCCCCGCGACGGTACCGGAACATCCTCGATTGCGAAGGTGCCTGCGACAACACCTTGCCCAAACTCCGTGCGATCGTCAACGGTTATCGTGATTCCCTGAGCAGCCCAGTTAAACGTACCATCCACGAAGAAAGCGGTCTTGGGTTTCCACTGCCACTCCATCCCGGCTCGAACCTCCATGAAAACTGTATTAGGAGTATCGATCCTCGGGCGCTTCAAGTCATGGCCGTATTTCATCCACTCGTTGATGAAGAGCGGATTGCCTTGATCGTCTAGTACCGGATTCCCCAGTTCGTCGAGCACAGCATCGTGCCGTGTCTGGAAGTGACAATTGGAATCGCCGGTAAGCAAACTTGGGTCAGACACCGGACCGGTGTTATCGATATCCGTCGTGCGTCCCTGAAAGCCCAAGTACGGAATCGTGTAGGCCACGCAACTTGCATCGAGCTGATCCGCAATCGCGGTCCACCGGGCTGATTCATTGAAGTCGATGAAGAGGTACCCGAGGCCGATTCCCAGGTAGGGATTCAGTCGTTTTGTCGGCCGGAAACGGAAGAGGGCGTTGACCGACAGCGGGATCATCTTCATGTCCCCACCGTTGACGAGTTCCCCAATCCATGTTTCCCGCGAACCGTCGCGCCGATAGACGCTAGGATCACCGAAGCGGCCGAAAGTCCTCAAGGACGGATCGCGAATATAATCCGCATCCAATCGGTCGAGGGAATACGCCAGCTTGATGTTTTTGATCTGGGCCGTATTGTAGCCGACGCCAAAGTCGATCACCATCTCGCTGTTCTTCCAAGCGAAGAATCCATAACCAGCGCGCAACTCGATGTGGTAGTCGGAGTCCAGCTTCGTCTCGAACAGCGCCATTGCAGAAGGGCGCGGGTCGTTGTATCGAGTGAGGTTGCCTTCGCTATCCTCAACCAGCATGACGTTTCCCGCGTCGGATCGAATTGAGTCGCCGGGAGTGCTTCCCCCCAGCTGCAATTCGAAACGCCAGCGCCCCTTGACTTCCTCGCCAAACGCTGGAGTGGCCACGAAAGCGACAACAAGCAGCAACAGCGCGCTGCGGACGCTCATCACTCTGAACCTGGGAAGCGCATTCTTAATATCTTCGATCATCTCGGACCCCTACCCTCGTAGCCTGCGGAGCAGCCTTGCCACTCGCCAAGCACCATTTTTACACGAATTCCACGGCCTCAATACTACTCGAAGCTGATGAGTCGTTCACGTATTGCCTGTGCAAGTTTGCGGCGTCACCACCGCAGCCATCAACCGTCGGTCGTGCTGACGATCGTAATGGCCATGCTTGTTGAGTTGGGTCTGACTCCAGTTTCCTCAGAGCCAATCTGGCTCTAACAATCCGGTTCCAGGCGCGAGCCCTGGCCATTGTGACATAGCCTCGACCCCCGTGCCCTCACCCGTCTAGCAGGAGAGAATAGGGAAGATCCGAGCTGCACTGCATAGTTAAGGAAACGACCCTGGCCCAAAATTCACGAACTCTTATGAAGGGCCCGATCGACTAGGTTTATTGCAGGTGCTCATTGAAAGTGTAAGGTCAGGAGACGGCGCGCCATGCGCCGCCTCCTGATAATGGGTCTGTACTCACGCTCAATCCGTTAAGAATCAAGTGAAGACTATCCCGAATACTCGAGATAGAAATATAAAGGTCAAGCCTCACGACCGATTAGTACCGGTAAGCTGAACGAGTTGCCTCGATTACACCTCCGGCCTATCAACCTCGTAGTCTCCAAGGGGTCTTCAGGGGCCTTATGGCCC